>JAHISY010000064.1 GCA_018817365.1 Patescibacteria group bacterium
TACGCGCTTGGCTACGCCAGCGCTCTACTTCGGACTTACACGGCGTGTATTTGAATGGGAAGATTGAAGTAAACATAGGTAACAGTTTAGACAAACCGAGTGTTACCTATGTGTTCCAGTTTCTTCACCTAGTTTTTACCATTAAGCCAAACTTCACAGAATCAAGAGCCTGCTTTTGTAAATTCAGAACCATCTACTGCTGACACCGAGACTAAAGCTGATGCCGGCTTAGATAATGCAGATGATCACTTACCCGAAAATTCCAAAGGCAATAATTTTGTAGTAATTATTTTACTTTTTAGCGCCGGTTGTTGGGCGTATTGTCGTTACAAAAAGAGAAAGAGCTGATGCTTTAGAGACGGAGATTTGGCGTATGAAATCAACTCGAGGGGTTGGAAGTTGAAAGTGGCGAGCGCGTATTTTTTAATTTTTTCACGATGTTATTTTAACATCTCTAAACTCACCTCGAATTTTCCCTCCTTCGGCACGACGATTTCTTCGCGTTCGCCGACGAGGAAGCGCGGCTGCATTCCCTCGAAAGTTCCCCGCAGAATTTTTCCGTCGAAACTCTCGAATTTCACGAGCGGGATTTCCGCGCGGAAATCTTCTAAAATTTCGAAACGCGGAGGATTCGCCGCAGCGTGAAAATTCGCAGCCAGCCAACCTCCCGCAAACGCGATTGCGATTGCGAGCGCGATTCCCATTTCTACGAGATGAATAAAATTTCTGTTGCGCAAACGTTGCTAATTTTAGGACGAAACCCGTCGATTTCAATCGCGGAAATTCGTGCGAAATTTCCGAATTCAAAAATCTGCGCACGGGAAAAAGAGTTCGCGATTTTCGAAAATTTGGAGAAAATTGACCTCAAAAAAATCGGGGGAGTGGTGAAGACGGGGGAGGTTTTTGCACACTCGCTGAAATTCACTTCTCAAAAAATTTACGAATTTTTCGCTAACGAATTTGCCGAAAAAGCGGGAAAGCATATTTTTGGAATTTCAGTTTTTCCCGAAAATTTCGCGACACTCAAAACCCTTCTTGTCGGTGCGAAAAAGTTTCTCAAAAACAAGGACATCGCTTCCCGCTTCGCGAATAAAAATTTCCACAATCTCACTTCCGCGCAATCAGAGTTCGAAATCATTAAAAAAAATGGGGTGGAGATTCTCGTTGCCCGTTCGAAAGCAGGGTGGTGGTTTGCAAAGCTGAAAAGCGTGCAGCCGTTCGCGAGTTACAAATTTCGTGATTACGAAAAGGCTTTTCGCGATGCGCGCGTCGGGATGCTACCCCCCAAGTTAGCAATTATTATGTTGAATTTAGGGGTTGGCGGTTGGGGGGAACTTGAAAAATTTTCAATTTTCAATTTTCAATTTTCAAATAAATCTCAAAATTCAAATTTTCAAAATAAACTTGATAGTAAAAAACTACAAACTACCAACTACAAACTACCAACTATCTACGATCCGTTTTGCGGATGCGGGGGGATTCTCGTCGAGGCGGGACTGCTCGGATTTGAAAATTTCGGCAGCGACATCGATCCGCGGATGGTCGAATTCTCACAAAAAAATCTGGCAGCGCTTAATTTGCAAGCTGACGTTTTTCTCCACGATGCTCACGAAAGAGTTCAAAAAAAATTCGATGTGGTTGTTTCCGAAGGGCATCTCGGACCGCCGCGCAAGACGATTCCCGAACCTCAAGTACGCGCGAAGATTTTCGAGGAGCTGAAAAATTTATACGAAAAATTTTTCAGCTGGATCGATTGCCAGCGAGTGGCGATCTGCTTTCCGGTTTATCTAGAGAACGGGATGCCTAAATTTTTCGCTTCGAGCGAGATTCTGCCCGCGATCGCGAAATTCGGCTGGCAAGTCCGCAACACGGAAAAATTAATTTACTCGCGGGAGAATCAGACGGTGGGACGGGAGATTGTTGTTTTGGAACGGTAGAGACGCGCTCGAACGCTAGAGACGCAAGACGCATTGCAATGCGTCTCTACGAAATTACGAAACTGCCACTGCCTCGATTTCGACGAGCGCATTTTTCGGTAAATTCGAAACTTCGATCGTCGCCCGCGCGGGCTTCCATTCGCCGAAAAATTCTGCGTAAACCTCATTCACCGCTGCGAAATCTTCCATCGATTTCAGATAAATTGTCGTTTTCACGACTTTCGAAAAATCGACATTCGCCGCTTTCAAGACTTCCCGCAGATTTTCCAAAACTTGTTTCGTTTGTTCCGCAGCCGTTCCTTCCAAAAATACTCCCGCGGGAGTGAGCGCGATTTGTCCACTGCAAAAAATCAGATTTCCGGTGGTGATGGCTTGCGAGTACGGACCGATGGCGGCGGGAGCGAGAGGGGTTTGGATGGTTTTCACAGGAGGAGGATTAAAGAGGAAGATCTTCTATTTTGGAGTGCCCAAATTTTCAATTTTCAATTTACAATTTTCAAACAAATCTTAATAATCAATTGATTAGACAGGTGCTTATTTTAGAGGGAACTACTAAGATTTTAAAATCAGAAGTTTAAAGTTTTGCTAAAATTATTAAGCAATGTTTTTCCAAAAAGTTCTCGCTAAAATTCACCCCAAAAAAAAGAAAGTTTGGAAGTGGGCACTTGCGATTTTTGCCGCGATTTTGATTGTCGGAATGATTTTCGTTCGACTGGCAATCGGGGAGTTGGGCGAGTTAGGCATTTTCAAAATTTCCGGTTTTCCGATTGCCAAAAATTATCTCGTCATTTTTCAAAATGACGCGGAACGGCGACCGACGGGCGGCTTCATCACCGCGTACGCGATTCTCCGTTTCCGCGCGGGGATTCCTTTTTTCGAATTCGGGAATGTTTATGATGAAAAATTAATCCAAAAAAATTCCACACCGCCGGATGCGACGATCGCCGAGCTGCTCGCTGGGGATTTTTATCCCGGACACGGTTTTCGCGATGGCAATTTCGACGCCGATTTCCCCACTGCGGCGGAAGAATTGATCCGGCTGTTTCGGCTCGGTTTCCCCGAATCTGAATTCGACGGCGTGATTGCGATTGACTTCACCGCGTTCGAAAATCTTGCAAAAACGCTCGCCCCCGAAATTACGGGCGAAGCGGGTTTGTTCTCGCGGATTGAAAACGAGGTTCAAGATATCGATCTTCACAATCCCGACGAAATTCAAAACCGCAAAAATTTCCTCGCGGATCTCGCGAAAAGTTTGATTAAAAAATCTGTTCTGCATCCAAAAAAAGCTGCGCAGAGCATCCTTGCGAGTTTGGATTCGAAACATGTCCTTTTTTATTTCCGCGATTCCAAAATTCAAGAAGTTGTGAAAACAAAAAATTGGGATGGCGGACTGCCGATTCCGTCGCAAGATTTGCTCGCGGTGAACGAAGGAAATTACGGTGGGATGAAGTCGTCGCGATATTTGGTGCGCGATATTTTTTACGATGTCGAGTTTTCCGAAAATTCCGATGGCGGATTAACCCCTGTTGCAAATCTCAAAATTTCGCTCGCGCATCGTGGTGACACGGCGGAGCCGATTTCGGGATTTTATAAAAGTTTTTGGCGGATTTTCACGCCGCTCGGTTCGCAAAAGATTTCCGGACAAGTTGACCGGAATTTCGACGATGGTTCGCGGCAAGTTTTCGGCAAAATTATCAAAATGAATCCGAATGAAACGCGCGAAATTGCGCTCGAATACGAGTTACCTATGTCGGTTCTCGTGGACGGAATTTATCGCCTCAAAATTCAAAAACAGCCGGGAAGCACCGCTGACTTCGTTCGGGTCTCGGTGAAACTTCCAAGCGGATATTTATTTCAGCATTCAGCATTCAGCATTCAGCATTCAGAAAGTTTGGAAATAAAAGAGAATTTGGCGGTGTATCAAACTTTGTTGGATACGGATAAAGATTTAGAGCTGAAAATTTTACCCGACACTATCCCGCCGCGGTTGGCGTGGCAGGAATTTGTCGGGACGAATTTGCGGACGATTGATCTTCGTTTCAGCGAGCCGCTCGATCCGGATTCGGTTGCCGCCGCGAAGTTTTCGCTTGCTGACATGAATTACCGTAACCACCGATTTGATTCAGTCGAAATTCAGCGCATCCGTTTTATCTCGCCGCAAAATATTCAACTTGATATTTCAGGGGTCACGCCGGAATGCCGCGAGTGGTACGAATTGCGATTCGACGGGGTGGCTGATCAGCACGGAAATATTCTCCGCGATCAAAAAATTACAGTTGTGCAATGGATTGATGAATTCGGCAACATTTGCGATGCGGAGAGAAAATTGTAAATCTGCTAAAATCTAAAAGATTAAAAAATTAAAATGAAACTTTTTCGCTTCCGCAAAATTCTCGCATGCTCGCTTGCTTTCATTTTTATCCCCGCTGCTCTCGCAGCTTTCGAAAATGATCTTTCGATTTCCAGCGATGAATTGACGATGCAGCCCGCGAGCGGAGTGATTCACGGGCAGATGGTAAAGATTTACGCCACAGTTCGTAGCAATGGAAGCGAAGATTTTATCGGAACAGTGAAATTCTTCATCGACGGAGCGCAAATCGCCACTGACCAGCCGGTGAGCGTGAAGTCGGGCGGTGTGCCCGACGAAGTTTTTGTGAATTGGAATGCGGTGGTCGGCAACCACAAAATTTCCGCGCAAATCTATCCTTTCGAAGCAGAAGGAGATAATCCTGCCAACAATTTTGCCGAAAAAGATTTCTTTATCGATGCGGATTCCGATGGCGACGGAGTGGGTGATCTACTCGACATCGACGATGACAACGATGGTCTGAAAGATTCCGATGAGGAGAATATTGGCACGAATCCGAAGAAGAGCGATACCGACAACGATGGGGTGGGAGACGCGGTGGATGTTTTTCCGCTCGATCCGAACGAGCAGGCTGATTCCGACAACGACGGTGTGGGTGACAATGCCGATCTCGACGATGACAACGACGGTTTGCCGGATTCCGCCGAAATCGAAATTAAAACCGACCCGCTTAATCCCGACACTGACGGCGACGGAGCGGAGCTTTGCAACGACTTACTCGACAAATTTCCGCTCGATTTTACCGAATGTTCTGATCGCGATGGCGACGGGACGGGTGATAATTCCGACAAATTTCCCGATGATCCGGCGGAGTGGGGTGATTGCGACGGCGATGGGGTGGGCGACAATGCCGATTCCGATGACGACAATGACGGAGTTCTCGATTCTGCCGACGCGCTGCCGTGCAATCCGAACGAGACGGAAGACTGCGACGGCGACGGGGTGGGCGACAACGAAGATTCCGATGATGACAACGACGGCGTGTCGGATTCTGAAGATGCTTTCCGCTGCGATCCCGCCGAATCAAAAGATTCCGACGGCGACGGACTCGGCGACAACGCCGATCCGAATGACGAGAATCAGGGTCCGGTTCCTATTTTCGAAGGCGACAGAATTGTAATCGTGAACGAGGAGGTTTCTTTCGACGCTTCGAAATCTTCCGATGCAGACGGGAAAGTAGTGGCTTTCGTGTGGGATTTCGGGGATGGTTCGGCAATTTCCGAGATCGCGAAAACAGTTCATGTTTTCAAAAAAATTGGGGAGTTCGTGGTGAAATTAAAAGTTACCGACGATGCGGGCGAGAGCCGTGTGAAGGAAGCGATTGTCGTTGTCGAAAATTCTCCGTGGCTCGAACAGGCGTTGCTATGGCTGATGATCGGACTGTTGCTTGCTTTTCTTTTTATTTTTTGGAAAACGGTACAATTCAAAAAAAGCGAGCGGTGAAGATGGCTTTTGGCTGTTGATTGCTGGGGACACTCAATCTCTGACATTGCTCCTCCAGAATTTTCAAGTCTCAAATTTTCAAATAAATGTCCAAGTTTAGGAGGGTGGGGTCTCACCAAATCAACCCCAGGGGTTGGTAGTTGGCAGATTGTCTTGCCGAAGAATTTTTCGCTAGCGCGAACATTGTTTCGAAGCTTCTTTTCTGCTAAAATAGCAAGAAATTAAAAATAAAATGTTGAGAAAAATAATTCTCGGAATTGCCGCGCTCGCGCTCATTTCGGTTGCCGTGAATGCGGAGGGTATCGGTATTCTCAAAGCGGCGGAGCAGGCTGGTTTCGATATTGCCTGTCCGACGGGAGTGGCGAATTGCTCGGATTCTTCAACTGAAGCTACAGATTATTCCACTGCCGGCACCCAAACTTTTATTCTCAAGATTCTCGGCGGATTGCTCAACTTTGCCGCGCTTGCCGCAGTTTTGATGTTGGTGGTCGCGAGTGTGAGATTAGTTCTCGCGATGGGAAATCAAGAGCAGTTGCAGGCGGCGAAGAAGCATATTCTTTGGATTCTCGCGGGGCTGGCAGTGATTATTCTTTCACTGCTGATCGTGAAGAATGTAACGGAGATGGTTTATGAGAGCACGGTGACGATTGTCGAATAGTCGGAATAAAAATTTAGCGGAGAGTCGTGCAAAGATTGAGCCGGAATCTATTTCAACATCAAAAAGCCCCGCATTATTCGCGAGGCTTTTTATGTTGCCCTCGAGTTAACTCGAGGGTTAATTCAGAAATTACATTCCCATCCCCATTCCTCCCATCCCGCCGCCCGGCATCGCCGACTCTTCTTTCTTCGGCTTGTCGGCGACTGCCGCTTCGGTCGTCAAGAAAATTCCCGCGATTGAACTCGCATTCTCGAGCGCCGAGCGGGTTACTTTTTTCGGATCGATGATACCGGCTTTCACAAGATCGACGAATTCGCCGCTTGCCGCATTGAAACCCTCGTTCGGATTTTTCGCCTCGACGATTTTCGCGAGAATCGCGCCTCCATCCGTACCCGCATTTTCCGCGATTTGCCGGACGGGAATCTCGAGCGCTTTTGCAATGATTTTAATTCCAGTCTTTTCGTCCGCGTCCTCCGTTTTTTCTAGCAGTCCAGCCAAAACTTTTCGCGCGCGAATCAACGCCACGCCGCCTCCCGCCACGATGCCTTCTTCGATCGCGGCTTTCGTCGCTTCCACCGCATCCTCGACGCGGTGCTGCCTTTCTTTCTGCTCGACCTCTGTCGCCGCGCCGACTTTGATCACGCCGACGCCGCCGGTCAGTTTCGCGAGTCGTTCGGTCAATTTTTCTTTGTCGAAATCCGAAGTCGTCGTTTCGAGCTCATTTTTAATCGCGTTCACGCGCGCTTCAATCTCTGCTTTCTCGCCCTTTCCGTCGACGATGATCGTGTTTTCTTTGTCGGCAATCACTTTTCCGGCACGACCCAAATCGTTCAGATCCGCATTCTCGAGCTTCAAACCGACTTCTTCCGAAATGACCTTCCCACCCGTCAAAGCGGCAACATCTGCGAGCATCGCTTTGCGCCGATCGCCGAAGCCGGGGGCTTTCACCGCTAGCGCGGAAAATCCGCCTCTCAATTTATTCACCACGAGAGTAGCCAGCGCTTCGCCGTCCACATCTTCCGCGATGATCACGAGTTCCTTTTTTCCCGCCTGCGTGAGCTTTTCCAGCAGTGGCAGGATTTCTTGAATCGAACTGATTTTTTTATCAGTGATCAAAATCTCCGCATCCGTGAATTCCGATTTCAAATTCTGCGCGTTCGTGATGAAGTACGGCGAGATGTAGCCGTTGTCGAATTGCATCCCTTCCACCACCTCGACTTCCAATCCCATCGTCTGTCCCTCCTCGACGGTGATCACTCCGTTCTCACCGACTTTTTCCAGCACGTCAGCGATGACTTGTCCGACCTCCTCATTCTGCGCGGAAATAGTCGCAACCTGCCGCCGCTGTTCTTTCGTCTTCACCGGTTCTGCGAGCTTCTCGAGTTCGGCAACCACTGCTGCCGTCGCTTTCGAAATTCCCGCTTTCAAATTCATCGCATTCGCGCCGGCGGTGAGATATTTCAACCCCTCGGCAATTATCGCGTGCGCGAGAATTGTCGCGGTCGTCGTGCCATCACCCGCCACATCATTCGTTTTGCTCGCAACTTCTTTCACCATTTCGGCGCCCATATTTTCGAATTTATCTTCCAGTTCGATGTCTTTTGCGATGGTTACACCATCATTCGTGATTGTCGGACTGCCATAACTTTTTTCGAGAATGACATTGCGACCCTTCGGACCCATCGTGATGCGCACCGTGTCGGCGAGCTTCGTCACACCAGCGAAAAGTTTTTTCCGAGCTTCTTCGGAGAAGAGGATGGTTTTGGACATTTTGGAAAGGGGTTAAAAATTAAAATATTAAGGATAAAGAATATTAGGGTAAAGTTTTTAGTTGATTTATTCATCTTTTATGTTG
Organism: Patescibacteria group bacterium; assembly: GCA_018817365.1. GTDB lineage: Bacteria > Patescibacteriota > Gracilibacteria > JAHISY01 > JAHISY01 > JAHISY01. Next base: position 8,262 of record JAHISY010000064.1, read on the forward strand.
GCTGAGGAAAAAAGTTGTCTGTAGCTATCGAATAAATAATAAAATAAATACTAACGGCAAACCCAATCCAAAACGCGATTAAGAAAATCTTTTTATTTCTATTCATCGAAAAAATAAAATAATAAATGGGGCAACTGCGGTAAAAATAACGAATAGCACCATTGCTCCCGAAGCGATGCCACAAACGATACCGCTGAGAAAAATTGGCATCTCAACAAAAAACCATTTCAGTTTAGAAAATTTTGCGAATTTTATCCGTATTTGCGAATTCATTTTTTAAAAGTAGTTATTCTTAAAATTATTCGTAATCTTGATTTCAAGTTGGATGAAAAAAATAAAAAGTAAATATAAACATATAAACAATAAATAATGTAGCTAAAAAAATCATTCCTAAAAAAAACCCAACGAGAAAAATTTTATTTGATTTCTCCATTAATTTTAATTTTAACTTCAAAATTTTTGACAACACCTGCCAGCTCACCGTCATCAATTTGATTATTCATCAGAATGTATGGACATTTGTAAAATTGTCTCAAACCATATTTCATCTTATCAAAATCATAAACATCAAAAATCGTAAAATCAACCTCAAATTTACCCGCCGATTTTTCTGTCGCGGCAAATTCGATTTTGTGAATTCCGTGAATCGCATATTTTAAATCCCACGAATTGAAATTAATTCCGCCATCAAATTCATTCGACCAAAGTTCGCCGCTCAAAATTCCGGACGAGATTTTTTCTTTTAACTTTTCGACAATTTTTTCGTAAATCGGATCGGATTTGATTTTTTCCACAATCGGATCGTCGGACTCAAAGGTTAAATTTTTTTGGCTATTTTTTAAAGAATGAAATAAAAATTGCGATGAATATTTCCATCCAATAATCCTAAAATCAAGCGCAATCGCAGTCGCAAAAGACTTGTAATAGGCATTCTTCTCAGCATCGCCCACCTTTTCCAACCAGCTCCCAACCTCCTCAAAAAACTCAATCGACATGAAAAAGCTCGGACTTTCGTCGTACCACAACTCAATCGAATCTTCGAAAAACTTAAAATCGGCGGGCTGCAAATTCAAAACCTCACTTTTGCCTTGATCCAAATCGCCCGAAAAATAAAAGTTTTTATATTTATCCGAAGTCGGCGCCTTTTTGTTCGGCAAAATTTTTCCATTCACCGCTACTTTCAAATTGTCGCCGTCGGTTGATTTTTTTTGCGCGGCACTTTTGCAATTCGCAGTGATGCCGAAGTTTTTCGGCTTCACGCCCAAAAAAACAAAACTCGTCCACGGAATCCCTTTTCGATTACTCGGAATATTTTCCGGCGGAGAAAGTTCATCCAGCTCAAACTTTTTATCTTTGATTTCCAAGATCTCAATTTTTTTTAAAACAGGCTTTTCGTCCGCAAAAAATTTGAGGATGTGCTCGCCTTTTTTCAGCTCGACAAAAAAGTAAACCGTCTTCGTTCCGCCTTGCAAATTCGCGCCATCGAAACTCGCCGCTGTCCCAAAACCTTTCCACGAAACTTTTTCGTCGTGAATTTCGTATTTTCCAAAATCGAATCCGTCGAGGCTAACTCGCAAATCGTCGTCGTCAGTAGAATTATTTTGCTTCGCGTTTTTCGCCGAAGCGATGATTTCGATGACAAAAATTCCGTCGGCAGGGATTTCAAATTTCGTTTCAACCTCCTTCCATTCGTAAATCTGCCCGCCGGGGGCGGCGGAGAAATTGTCGCGAGTGAAGAGTGGTTTTGACAATTTGAAAGAAA
>JAHISY010000065.1 GCA_018817365.1 Patescibacteria group bacterium
CAAAAATTTCTGCTCGTCAAATTGGGTGTTCGGATGTGCGGGAATCGGTACGTTCGTGATGAAGCTGTGGTCGTCGCCGCCCGTGATGAATTGATCTTCGCTCAGTTCGTCATCGCTTTGGAGAGGAGAGGAAGCTTTTTTTGGGAGAGCTGCACCCTCATCCTGTGGAGGCTGCTTTCCTTCATCTTTCGGTGAAGAAGGCGTGGCAGTATTCTCGTCGCCGTCGGTGACGGGTGGATTCGGATTTTGAGAATTTTTGTCAGTCATTTGAAAATATTCTCCTTCAAATTTACCGAAAAATCAAATTTTTCCGCTAAAATTTCGTAGTATGAAAAGAATTATTATTCTCGGTTCGACGGGTTCAATTGGTCGACAAACTCTAGAAGTGGTGCGCAAATTTCCGCGCGAATTCGAAGTGGTGGGATTATCTGGCGGGAAGAATTGGAGGTTGCTCGAAAAACAGATTCGTGAGTTTCGACCGCAATTTATTTCGACAGAACTTCCGGAGAAATTAACCCCCCAGATATCTAGGGGGTTAATTTTTCGATCAACTGGGGAGTTAATTCGCGCAAAAATTTTGCCGCTCGAAGAGCTTGCTGCAAAAAAATGCGATCTTGTTGTTTCGGCAATCGCAGGAGTGGCTGGATTGCCGCCGACTTTGGAAGCGATTCGAAAAGGAAGAAAAATTGCACTCGCGAACAAAGAGTCGCTCGTTCTCGCTGGTTCGCTCGTGATGGCGGCGGCGCGAAAATCCGGCGCGAAAATTTTGCCGATTGACTCAGAACACTCGGCAGTCTGGCAGTTGCTTGAAAAAATTCCGCGTTCGAAAATCCGCAAAATAATTCTCACCGCGAGCGGCGGTGCGCTGCGCGATATCCCAATTGCCGAATTTAAAAATATTTCTCCCGCAAAAGTTCTCCAGCATCCGACGTGGAAAATGGGTCGGAAAATCACGCTCGATTGCGCGACGATGGCGAATAAGGCTTTCGAAATTATCGAGGCGGCGCATCTTTTCAATCTTCCGCTCGAAAAAATTTCCGCCGTTATCCATCCGCAATCGTTCGTTCACGCGCTCGTCGAGACGATTGATGGTAATATTTTCGCGCAAATTTCAAAGCCCGACATGCGATTGCCGATTCAGATTGCGCTTTTTGGCGGCGAGCGGAGGGAAAGTCTGATCACGCCGCTTGATCTTGCCGGCAAAAAATTAGAATTCCACAAAATCGAAAAAAGGCGGTACCCGCTTTTTTTCATGATTCTTGAGGCAGCGAAAAAGGGTGGGATTTTCCCCGCGGCGGCGGCGGCGGCATCCGAAGTTTTTGGCGAAAAATTTCTGGCGGGAGAAATAAAATTTCCCGAAATCGCGAAATTGACAAAAAAGACATTGGAGTCAACCCCCCAGATATCTAGGGGGTTAACGGGTGTTTCGCCGCAGTCGGCGACACTCGAAAATATTCTCGCAACGGTTGAGAAAATTAAAAATCAATTTGAATGAAAATTTCAGCTATTCTGCTCGCGGCGGGGAAGGGGCGGCGACTCCAAAAATCGCGACCGAAGGCGTTCGTCGAAATTTCTGGGCGAGCGCTCTTTCTTTATTCCCTCGAACTTTTTGAGCAGTATCCACAAATTTCCGAAGTCGTGCTCGTCGTTCCGAAATCTGAAATTTCCGCGGCGCGAAAATTGGCGGCGAAATTTAAAAAGGTTTCGCGCATCGTCGGAGGAGGAAAGACGCGAATGGAAAGTTTGGCGGCGGGTTTGAAGTTAGCGAAAAATGAATTTATCCTCTCGCAAAACGCCGCGAATCCATTCGCGACAATTTCTGAAATTTCACGACTCGCGGCAGCTGTCGGGAAATTCTCCGCGGCGGCGGTCGCGCATCGCGCTGATGCGACGGTTCGCTTCTCGACAAATTCGGAAAAAGAAATTTGGAAAACTTTGCCTCGCGAAAAGATTTGGCTGATGGAAACTCCGCAGCTTGTCTCGAAAAAGATTCTCGCGACTGGTTTGAAAGCTGCGCGCGCGCAAAAAATTTTCGCGACAGACGAGATTCAGCTCGCTGAACTCGCGGGCGCAAAAATTAAAATTATTCCCGCCGATTCGAAAAATCGAAAGATCACGCGGTCGGAGGACTTAAATAAATTTTCAATGTGCAATGTGCAATGTGCAATGCGAATAGGGTTGGGAGTGGATTCTCACAGGTTTGCCAAAACACAGAAAGCACTGATTTTGGGTGGGATTCAGATTGCAAAAGATGGGGGACTCGAGGCGAATTCCGACGGCGATGTTATTCTCCACGCTCTCACGAATTCAATTTCCTCCACGCTCGGCGGCGGTTCGCTCTCGATTTTTGCCGATGGAATGTGCCGTCGCGGTATTCGCGACTCGAAAAAATATTTGCAAGTTGTCCTCAAAAAAATGCGTGCTGAGCATTTCATAATCGAAAATCTGGCGATTGCGGTCGAAGGCAGCCGTCCAAAATTGGAAAAGCATTTCTCGCGAATGAAAAAAAGTTTGGCGAAATTGCTTAAAATCGATTCAAAAAAAATCGGAATCACTGTGACGAGCGGGGAGAGTTTGACGGCGTTTGGGCGAGGGGAGGGGCTGCAGGTATTTGTGATTATCTTGTTGAAAAAATGCGAGTAAAAAAAAATAACGAAGTTAACCCCCCAGTTAACTGGGGGGTTAACGGTAACGCGGGAATGAGTGTAAAAGCTTTCGCGAAGATCAATTTAGGATTGCGAATTCTTAGGAAGCGCGAGGATGGTTTTCATGAAATCGACACGATTTTCGCGAAAATCGGGTTGCACGATTCGCTCGAATTCACATCGCGGAACGATTCAAAAATAATTCTCGTGACGGAGGGCGCGTGGATTCCGAAGCAGAAAAATTTAGTTTTTCGGGCGGCATGGCTGCTTCAGAAATTTTCTGCAAAACCAGTC
>JAHISY010000066.1 GCA_018817365.1 Patescibacteria group bacterium
CGTGGTAGTTCGCGTCACCCACGCTTCCAAAATAATTTCTCGGACAAGCCGGAGAAATTATTTTGGTGGCACGGGGTGGACTTGAACCACCGATCTTGGGTTTATGAGTCCCACGCTTTAACCAAACTAAGCTACCGTGCCATGAGTTGTTTAATTTTATTAAAATAGAGCGGATGAGTAAACTCAAAAAAAGTGCGCTCACAATTTCTTTTTTGCTCGCTTTTTTGGGCGGTGTCGTGCTTGCAGAATTTTGGCAAGTTCCGCTTGAATTTATCGCCGCAACAATTTTTGGCGGAATTTCAATTTCAATTCTCGCGAGGAAGTTCCCGCGGATTTTGCTTGCAGGTTTGCTGCTTGCAGGAGTTTCGTTCGGGATGCTGCGTTTCCAATTTTCAATTCACACGCCCACTCTCGCTACCCTCGATTTTTACAATGATCTTGAAGTGCAGGTGGAGTTGCGCGGAATTATCGCCGAGGAGCCGGATCGGCGAACGGATCATTCGAAATACACGCTCGAAATTTCAGAACGAGATGGAGAGAAAGTCGAAGGAAGAGTTCTCATCAAAACTTCGCTGCTGCCGGAATATTTCTACGGCGATGAGTTGCTGCTTCGTGGCGAGCTGCAAACTCCGTTCGAGACGGAGGAATTTAGTTACCGCGATTACCTCGATCGTTTCGGGATTCGCTCGGTGATGTATTATTCGCAAATTGAGAAAATTTCGGAAGGGAATAAAAGTTTTCTTTTTGCCAAACTTTTTGCTTTCAAAAAAAGGTTTGAGGAAAAAATCAATCTAATTTTTCCGGAACCGCACGCGAGTTTTGAGGCGGGTTTATTGATTGGCTCGCGGCGGGGGATTCCCGAAAAAGTTCTCGCCGATTTCAACGCGACCGGTCTCACTCATATCATCGCGATCAGTGGCTACAATATCGCGCTCGTGATTGCGCTCATCACCGCGCTTTTCGGTTCGTTCGTTCCTCGCCGGTTTCAGTTTCCGCTCGCGACTGTTTTCGTTGCCACGTTCACGCTGCTCGTCGGCGCGAATCCGGCGGTGGTTCGCGCGGCGGTGATGGGCTTGCTCGCGTTTTTCGCGCTCACGCATGGTCGGCAATACCATGCTGGACTTGCGATTGTGTTCACTGCAGCAGTGATGATTTTTGCAAATCCGAAAATTCTTCTCCACGATGTTTCGTTTCAACTTTCGTTCGCGGCGGTAGCGGGGCTGCTTTTTGTTTCCCCGCTGCTTGAAAAATATTTTGAAAAAATCCCAAACAAATTCGCGATTCGTGAATCGCTTCTGCTCACTCTTTCCGCGCAAATTACGGCTGTCCCGCTCATCGTTTTTTATTTCGATCGGCTTTCGCTTGTTTCTCCGCTCGCGAATATTCTCGTAGCTCCTGCTATTCCGCTCGCAATGTTGCTCGGTTTTATCGCAGTTATTTGTGGCGCGATTTATTTGCCGGCGGGGATTCTCGTCGGTTTCCTCGCGTATGGTTTGTTGAGTTACATTCTCTGGATCGCAGAATGGGGCGCGAAGTTGCCGGGAGCGAGCGTGGAGGTAGGATTTTTTGGAATTGCGTTTGTGGTGGTTTATTATTTAGGGCTGGTGGGGTTTTTGGTATGGAGAAAATTTAAAACAGACGAGCCAGTTCAGAAAAAGATTAATCCGGGAGGTTGAAATCATCTGAATCATGTCAATCTGGTAATCAAGTGGATCAGGGTTCAGACGATTAGCAGGCTTTTTGGTCAGAAAAAACTCAAAGAAAGTCTGGTAGGTTCGCTTGACATTAGTGCTTTTTAGGAGTAAAATATCGACGAAATTAACTAATTAAAAATGATTGAAGTCGCTTCGTTCGAGGAACATCACAAAGAAGTGCCAGAGCCTTCTCCTGCCGAAGAATTAGAACGAGTGCTTGCGGGTCGGGGGGAAAATTTTAGCGAAAGAGGCTTCGCCGATACGAGAAAAGACATCATCGCTATAACGAGTCGTGCTGGTGGAGTCCAGCAGCAAGCAATAGATAGATTCACGGAAGACGATTTGGAAACACTCAGAGAAATCGTGCCACTGTACGAAAAAATAAAAGCAAGCTTCCCGGCGGATCTGGAAAGTGAGTGTGAGCGTTTAGCAGTAAAAGATCGACTTAGCGAATTTGATCCCGAAGACGAAAAGTCTTACACAGAAGCCGAAAGCACACTTCTGCAACTTGCTACCGATGTGGTCGCCTTTCAGAATCGTACTACCAAGCTAATGAAAAGGGCTGCACAAACAATGGGAGAACTGGCTCGAGAAATGGGGGAGAGCACTTATGTTAAGCAGCCAGAATACAGAAAAACAATTGGAGAAGAGCAGAAGTTTGCTTTTAAAGAAAAACAGTTTTGGGATAATTGCGACCGCCCCCTATTAGAACCAGAAAATAATCCTAGCAGCCTTGTTTATGGAAAACTTATAAATCCGGTCGCAAATTTTGCCAATAAATTGGCTCGGGCGGAAGCCGAACGAATGTGGGATCAAAAAACATTTAAGCTTGAATTCCGTCGAAGGATTTTTATCGGAGAGAAAATGACAGAAATCATAAAAAAATGGAATTTAGGATTTGTTGTTTCGACATGGTAGGAAATTCACCTTTCCACTGGTTCAATCTTGCAGATTAAACTAAATATTTGAAGTGGTTGTGAGCTTTTCGCACAACACTCTCGGTTTATTTTTCGAAGCGACTCTCATCGAACCACAAAGCTACTTTTTCGCCGCTCGCCTCACTGCCGCTGCCACTTTTTGTGCCACGGTTTTATCCAGCGCGTCCGGCACGATTTTGTTCGCGTTTGGATTCGGCACACAGTGGGCAATCGCTAGTGCGGCTTCGAGTTTAATTTTTTCCGTGATTGGGCAACGCAAATCAAGTGCGCCCCGAAAGATTCCCGGGAAAGCGAGCACATTATTGATCTGATTCGGAAAATCACTCCGC
>JAHISY010000067.1 GCA_018817365.1 Patescibacteria group bacterium
CAACCAACTCGTTGGACGGATATTTTTCTCATCTAAAAAGTAAGCTTTCTGTCCATAAAGGCGCCTCTAAACAAACCCAACTTAAACTCATTTCTAATCTCATTTTTGAATGAAAAACGCACCATTTTTTTAACACCTGCCAAATTTCGCCTCTCTGCCAATTGCAAGCTGCTAATTGTCAGCTTCAATGCGGATCGCTTTCCCGCCGATAATCGCGGCGGATATTTTTTTGCGAGCAGTCGAAAGTACCCGCTGAAAAGTCGACTGTGAAACTTTCATTTTTTTCGCAGCAGCCGTCTGGTCGAGATTTTCAACATCCTTCAGCCGAATCGCTTCGACTTCGTCTCGCGCGAGCGAAATTTCTTTGAGCGTGCAAAGCGGTATGCCTGCCGGCTTGAAAAAAGTTGCGGGAAAATTGCCGCGCACGCGGCGAAATTTGCGAGGGCGAGGCATCGACTATTTTTGCGAGGAATTATCTATTCGCCGACCCGCTCCGCGACCGAAACCACGACTAGCGCCGCAACGACTGCGAGGACACGGAATCGCGCCATCGCATTTCCCGAGTTTGCGTCCAGTGAGAGGACCTTTGCTCTCCGGACCTTTGCCATCAAGATTTGGCATAGTAAAAGGGGTTAGAAAATATGTTTTGAATATATACCCATTTCAACTTAAAAGCAAATCGGGGCTGGATGTTGGAAATTGGAGGGTGGAAGTTTACTAACTGTCGTCGGCTAAAATTCAAATCTCGCTTGCGCTTGTCCGAATCTTGATTTTCAAGATCAAAAGATTGCCATGATTATTTTTTCACGCGCATTCTAAATTTTTTGAATCTGTTTTTTCTTTCACGCAATCAAGAAAATCCTTTCATCAAGCGAATCAGGATTCAAACGATTTAAAAGCGGGAGCAGAGACGGAGATTTGAACTTTTCGGCCAAAAGCCAATTGCTGAAATTTTGCGAGCTATGTTTTGAATAAATTTATTCTGATGATAGAATTAGCTTTCATGAAAAATCAACTCGCAGATATTCCGGATCAAATTGCCCAACTTGAAACATTGCACGATGAAAGAGGTTTCTCGTCAGTGCAAGAACTGCGAGGCAAATATCGAGATGCACATCTTCGCAGAGTTCTCTCTGGACAGCTGCAAACTGACAATCCAGATGCGCGCAGATTACCCCAACTAAAACACCCTATGTTCAAGGCGCCGGCAAAGATCTTCCAGATTATCCGAGTCGTTATTTTGAATGGCTTCGGTCGCTGCCCCTGTGTGATGTCGAAAATTATGCCGATTTAGCGATTCGTGACAATCAACGATTTCCTTTTTTGACTCGCGCCAACCAGCGAAAAAATGTTTTGAAAAATAAAATTAGAGAAGGAGTTTTCCCAACAAGCATACTTTGCAGGATTCCCACAGAATTTATTTCCGAAAAAACAGACGGAAAAGAACAAAGATGCGAAATCGATATTGGCAGTTTTCAAATTTTATTTATGTTTCATATGCAAGCAAAAGGAATGACAGCAGATCGTGGATTCGAAGAAGAAACTTATCGTTTACGGTTATTCTCTCGCAATGAACTTTTTACGCCCGACCTTGTTCGCTACGTCAACACGAATGTCAGCGAGAAAGTAAAGATCGAGATGTGTTCCGGCAACTACAAAAAGGCTGTTGATATTTTGCTTTCAGCTGCGAATGAATTTATGAGGAAATATAATTTCCAGGGGATTTAATTAAATCCCCGCCCTTTTCCTTGTTGCTGATTGGTTGGCAGTAGAAATGGCTCAGTTTCATCCTTCCCACTTTTATCTTTCGAGAATAAACTTCTCTAAATGTTTCTCACCTACCTTCTCTTTGCTTTCGGGTTTGCGTTGCTCGTGAAAGGCGCTGATTGGCTGATCGAGGGCGCGGTAGTCTTGGCGAGAAAGTTCAACATTTCGGAAATTACGATTGGTCTGACAATCGTGGCTTTCGGCACCTCTGCGCCGGAGCTGGTGGTCAACATTATTTCTTCAATCAAAACCTCAGGCGAGCTGGTGGTCGGGAATATCGTCGGCTCGAATATCGCCAATCTCGGACTCGGTCTGGGTCTGGCGGGTATGGTCGCCCCCTTGCTGGTGAAAAAAAGCATTATCAAAAAAGAAATTCCGATGGGCTTGCTTGGAGCAGCTTTGATTTATCTCCTCGCCACCCACCCCGGCGAGCTCCCCGATACTTTGATCATCGCCCGTTTTGGCGGGCTGATTTTGCTTTTGGGTTTTGTTTCTTTTCTTTATTTTGTTTACAAGGCAGAAAAAGCGGGTGAAATCGAAAAGCCGGAAAAAGAAAAATTAAACTTGG
>JAHISY010000068.1 GCA_018817365.1 Patescibacteria group bacterium
CAACCTACTTTTGCGATTCTTACTGCTCATGGCAGAAGGGCAGCGTCGAAAATAGCCTGGGTCTAGTGCGCCAATATTTGCCCAAAAGCTCTAACTTCAATGAATTAACACCAGCTGATCTAAATTGATTGAAAGCCGGCTCAATAACCGTCCCCGTAAATGTCTTGGCTGGCGCACACCAATTGAAGTATTATCTACTCATCTCAAACGCCTAGGTGTTCAGCTTCCAGCTTGAATTCAGTGTGTAAGCGTGATTTGCAAATAATAGTCAAAAATGTTAAAATATTTTTGTTGATAAAAACAAAAAATGAGCAAAAAGAAAAAACAAGACTATGGAATCTCCCTTCGATTAAGCCCCTACTTTTGGGAGAGGTTAATAACCGTAATCGCGATTGTGATGATTTGGAGAGGGGTGTGGAATTTATTAGATGCCTACTTTCTTACAGAAAATCCGTTTTGGAGCAATGTTCTTAGCATTTTGATTGGGTTGGCAATCTTGTACCTTCCTAATGGAAATATCAAAGAATTAGTTTGAAATTTTTAAAGAATTTGGAGATTGGATTTAGGGTTTGGTATCTTTAGGTTTTTAGCAAAATCAACTTTCTTCTTTATCTTTTATCCTCTATTCTTTTCGTATGAATATCCTCCTGCTCGGTATGCCCGGCAGCGGCAAAACGAAAATCGGTAAACTGCTCGCAAAAAAATTACAGCGCAAGTTTATCGATGTTGATGAGTTTATTTTTAAAAAAACCGGAAAAGACTCCGCCGAACATCTCGCGGAACTCGGCGATGCGGAATTTTTGAAATTTGAGGCGGGACTCGTGAAAAAAATTAAAATGACCGATGCGGTAATCGCTGCGAGCGGAAGTGTGCCGCTCGTCGCGGAGGGAATCGAACATCTCAAAAAAAATGCTTTCGCAATTTGGATTAAACCCTCACTGGAAATTATCGAAAAACGAGTGAGAGGACGCAGCGACGGGACTTCAAGAATTGTTGGAGCACAGACAAAAAGTCTGCAAGAAATTTGGCAGTGGCGGGAAAAAACTTATCAATCGCATCATCACGCCATTCTTGAAATCGAAAAAGAGACTCCCGCGGAAGAAGTGGCGAAACGAGTTTTGGAAATTCTAGAGAAAAACTCGGTTACCTAAAAATTAATCCCGCGTACGCGGGACTAAATTAGATACCCGTTGCGAGAAGATAGCCCTTCAGCGCAACCGCCTCGACCACTCCCGGCAACCCAAACACGAAGTTGCAAGCAACTACCGTGAGGCAGAGAGTGAGAAGCAACAAACGTTGCGAGTTGGGAGGAAAGATTTTCATACAAATGTTGGTAATTAACTACTTATATTTTAGCAAAAAACAGAACAAAAGTCAAACTAAAAAATTGAGCCGAATGGCAAAATTACGGTTGTTTAGTGAAACAACTATTTTTTATAAACAAAAATCGTCCCTGCTTTCCCTTCCCTTTCGTGCTTTTTATGAAGCTTGAAATTCGGCAGTGAAAAACTAGCGCTCACTACTCGCGCGCCATGTTTTAATTCTCTTTTAAATTTCGGCGACAATTTTTTCATCACCTCCGGCAAGAGGTAGCAAAACACCACATCCGCTCGCCGCAAATCCGCTTCGAAAAAATTCCGGCGGTAAATTTTAGATTTCGCGCATTTAAAAAATCGATTAATTTGCGCAAGCAACCACACAAAAATCGAAATTTCGTAGCCCTCCGCTTTCGCATGAAATTTCTTTTCCGCGAGAAAAACAATCCTCCCGTCCCCGCAGCCGAGATCGATCACGCGCTCCCCTTTTTTAATTTTCGCCACACGCAACATTTTTTCAATCGTCTTGCGATTCGAAGGAATGAACGGCGAGCGAAAAAATCCTGCCGTGAAAAAATAAAAAAGCGCGAGGAGGAGAAAGACTCCGAGAATCGCGACGATGTCAATTAAATTCACGCGAACATTTTAGCGGATTCGCTTCGAGATGAAGTTTCTTTTAAAATCACGCGGATGTTAAATTCAATTTTGGAAGCAATCCGCGAAATCAAAAAAGGAAAGCCTGTGGTCGTGGCGGACGACGAGAATCGCGAGAACGAGGGTGATCTCATCGTCGCAGCGGAAAAAACCACACCTGCAATCATCCATTTTTTCGCGAAGGAAGGGCGCGGTTTGATTTGCACTCCGATTTCGCGGGAAATTGCAGAACGGTTGAATTTCCAGCCG
>JAHISY010000069.1 GCA_018817365.1 Patescibacteria group bacterium
AATTTACCAAAACGAGAATTATCCGACGGTCGATGTGAAGCCAATCCGCTGATTGAATTTCCGCGAATTTCCGCTAAAATTAGTCGGCTTTTTTGAAATATTTTAATGAAAATTTCCACCACCACGACTGGTATTTTTCCGAAAATTGCCCGCTCGACGAGCTCGGGACAGGGCGGGGACGCGCCGTCACTGCGCGCGAATCTCCACAAATTTGATCGCGGAGAAATTTCGGCGGCAGAGCTTGAAGAAATTCTCCAAAAAAATATCGAGCGTACTGTTCGCGAGCAAATTTCCGTCGGCATCGACTTGCCGACTGACGGGCTGATTCGCTGGACGGATCTTTTTTCGCCATTTGTCGCGGCATGGGAGGGAATTACTCGTCGCGGAATTCATCGATTTTACGACACAAATACTTTGTACGGCGAGCCAGTTGTCGAAGCTGAGTTAACCCCCCAGAGATCTAAGGGGTTAACTTTCTCCAAAATTTCTGCCGACTTTGAATTCGCGAAAAAATTTGGCGCGAAGAAAGCGACGCTGCCCGGCGTTTTCACTTTTGCCGCCGCGTGCGTGGATAATTTTTACCGCGATTCGAAAAAGTTACGGGGAGCGATTGCCGCGAATTTACTTGAGGAAGCACGGAATTTAATTACGGCAGGCGCGGAAATTATCGAAATCCACGAGCCAGAGTTAGCATGGAACATGGAACATGGAACATGGAACAATGAAGTTTTGGAAATTTATAAAAAGTTTGGTGAGCTCAATGTAAAAATTATCGTGGTTTCTTATTTTCGGAATTTCTCGCCGGAAATTGCAAGTACCTTAATTAAAGCAGGATGCGGTGTCGGGATTGATTTTTCGCAGCCGACTGAAATTTCCGCGCTACCCGAAAATTCCATTCTGCAGGCGGGAGTGGTGAATTCCCGCGAAACGAAATTGGAAGATGCTGAAGGATTAAAAAAATTAAGAAATGAGATTCTCGCGAAATTCGCGAATGCGAGCGAAATTATTTTCTCGACAACCTCGCACGTCGAATACCTTCCTCACTCGATTGCAATCCAAAAAATCGAACTGCTAAAAAACTTGAAATGAAAAAAGAATTCTCGATCGAAATTATTTCCGAAAAAATCAGTCCGCAAAAATTGCGCGAACTTGCGGATGAGAGCTACGAACGGCTGATTAAATTTGTGGCGGATATTGAGCGTGGAGTGATTGCCGCTGGCGGGGAAATGCATGCGGATGCGGAGGCGCTGCTGCTCGCGGATGGCAGTGAACAGGAAGATTTATGGGGCGCGAATTTTTATCTCTTCGAAAAAGATCCGCAAAAAAAGGTTGAATTTATTTCGCTCATCAATATTCGTCCGCGAGAGGGCAATCGGAAAATGGAAATTGAATCTCCGGAAATTCGCGAAAAAGTTCAAATTCTCGCCGAAAAACTTTTATTTTCCTCCAATGAATCAATCGATTGAAAGCTGGAAACTCCTTCCATTTTCGCAGCAAATTTTGAACATTGCCGCCGATCTGTTGCGCGCGGGGAAGCGGGAGGATTCTACGGAAATTGAAGCGAGCTATGAATCTGCGCTCGCGCTGCTTGATCGCACGATTGCTGTTGCCACGAAATTCAATACGCGGTGGGAACTCTGCCGGCTACGCGAACTGCTCGCGGCTGCGTACTCCCGGCTACCGACTTTCGATTCTGCGGAAAATAAGAAATTGCTGCGCGTACTGCTCGTTTTTACTCCTGAATCCGCTCGGCAAATTGAATAAATTAATTTTAAAAAATGAAAATTGAGTTAAATCTTCCGCTCTTTCCTACGACCTCCGTCGGTTCGTTTCCGAAGCCGGATTATCTCATCGCGGGGCGGCGAAAATTCTACAAAAAAGAAATCTCGCGTGAAGAATTATCGGAACTAGAAGAACGCGCGACGCGAGAATTTATCGAAATGCAGGAGCGAGTGGGACTGGATGTTCTCGTTGACGGCGAAGCGGAGCGGGGAGACATGGCTACTTTTTTTGCGGAAAGATTGGCTGGCTTCGAAATTTCTGAACCTGTGAGAAGCTATGGAAATAGGTATTACAAGAAACCGCGGATCGTTTCCGCGATAGAATTCCGCGAACCGATGACGCTCCATTTTTTCAAACTCGCGCAAAATCTCACTTCCAAGCCGGTGAAAGGAATGCTAACGGGACCTTACACGATGATGGATTGGAGTTTCAATGAACATTATTCTTCCCGGGAAGAGGTGGTGCGCGCCTTCGCGAAAGTTCTACGGCAGGAGGCGATTGAGCTTCAAAAAGCCGGCTGTAAAATTATTCAAATCGACGAACCCGCGCTTTCCGTTCGTTCCGACGAGATCGAGCTCGCGGCGGAAGGATTGAAAATGGTGGCGGAGGGACTCGAAATGTATTCCATCACCCACATCTGTTACGGCGCATTCGAACATCTCGCTCCGAAAATTCACCTCCTGCCGGTTGATCAAATCGACCTCGAATTTGCCGGTCGCGATTTCGAATTACTCGAGCAGTTGAAAGGCTGTGAATTTCCGCAGGATGTCGGACTCGGTGTTTTTGATGTTCACACTCATAAAATCACGCCGCAAAAAGAGATTGAAAAAAATCTCGAAAAAGCCCTCGCATTTTTCAAACCCGAACAAATTTGGGTTGATCCGGACTGTGGGTTAAAAACGCGGACTTTGGAAGAATCGGAAGAAAGTTTGCGCGAGATGGTCGCGGCGGCGAAAGTTTTTCGAACGAGATTTGAAAAGTAGCTTTTCCCTCCGTAAAATTTAGAAAATTTTCGCTTTCGCGTGTTTTCGCGAGAGTGAGATTAATTCACCAAAAATGAAAAAACTTTTGCTCGCGATTCTCATCGCTGTCATGCCCGCTCTTTTTTTTGGCTGCGGAGATTCCGAGGAACTTGTGGAGGAGGAGTCGGTTGCATTTGAAAAATTGGAAGGTGTCGTCCGAAAGCTGGGAGCTTCGATTTATCAGCAAGGCACGCATCGTTTGGAAAAGGATGGAACTTTAATCGCGCTGCTCGAATCCGCCGGTCCGCAAATCAAACTCGATAATTTCGTGGACAAAGAAGTGGAAGTCGAGGGGATTATTTCGCCGACAGCGGAGGGGAATCTCGAAATTATGAAAGTAGTGGCGATCACGCCTCGGGACAGTTCGACGGAAGGGGGGTCGATTAGCTACGAGCGATACGAGGACAGCCAATTCGGTTTTTCATTGAAATATCCGAATGATTTGAAAGCGCAACAAACACGGCGGGGAGCAGCTTTTTTCGACGGAGATGAAAAAACTATCGAGATCGTGATTCTCGAAAATACAATCAAGCAAGAGCTTTCCGATTGGCTGATCGACAGCTACGGCTACACCGCGGACGCGCTGCGGCGAGTTTCCGTGGCGGGTCTCACCGGCTATCAATTCCAAAATACCACTGGTTCGGTGATTTACCTCGGGAATGAAACGCAAGTTTTCACGCTTGCGTGGTACGATAATTCCGAAGAAAACCGCGCGCGCAACCGGCGGTATTATCTCGAGCTCGTTCAAAGTTTCGCGGTGGCGGGAGTGAATTCAGGATCTTCGAGCACGGTGGAAAATTCCGGCGAGTCAGCTAGCGAGGGGGAATTTTGCGGAGGGATTGCGGGGATTGTGTGCGCGGGAAATTTGACCTGCCGACTCTCCGGCAATTATCCCGACGCGGGCGGAATCTGCGTGGCAGCGGAAAATCCGACAACACCGGAGGCAATTACTTCTGATCAGATTGGGGCGAATGACGATCTTCCTGAAATCTCTGCGGCGGAGCTGCAACGAGGGTGGTATTATGGCGACCGCGATCAAAAAAAGCCGGGCACGCCGATGACATGGATTCTCGTGAATTCAAACACTCGCAGCGCGATGTGGCGACGACTCGACAATTCTCCCGCAGAGCCGACGGTTGAATTGCTGGAAGCCACTGCCGTGCCGAGCCAGCTTTCCACCGAACAGCGGGAAGTTCTCGAGTACCTTCAAACTAATATTTCCACGCTCGCTCTCGAAAATCCGAATTCCGGCGAGTGGATGCTATCGCAGCTCGCTTTCGCCGATCCGAATTTTGTGTACGCGATTTACATCGCCGGCAATCCGGCGGCGGAAACGCAGACACGGCGGTTGCTGCTCGTTTACACGGTTGCCGACGGGGAAGTTCAAACGGAGATGCAGGCCTACTTCCGACCGGGGACGGAACAAGATTGGATCGTGGTCGAGGGTGCGGACACCGCTTTCGGCAAAGCTCAGACTGTGGTGAATGCGAGCGGGGAACTTATTTTTAACATTTCGGAAGGCTACCGTCTTTTTACTGATTATGGGAATGGTCTTTCTTTTCAATATCCCACTAATTGGTATTGGAGGAAGCCGAGTGCAGGCAAAATTGAATTTTCAGATCAGCCTTTTCCAGCGGGGATTTCACTTTTGACGGTAAAAGTCGTGTCTGGCGCAAATTTTGTTTTTGACGAGCTGCTCAAAGAAGGCGAGGAACAGGTGATTTATGTCGCTTTCGATTCAGGGAAAAGTGTGCGCATTTCAGCCGAAGCGGGTTATAAGGCAGTTTTGTTGGTTGCAGCGGAGACTTTTGAATTGAGATAAAGTAACTTTACACACCTCCACCTCATCCTATCTGACTGACAAAAATAGATTTGAAAGAAATTGTTCTTAATCCGACCGGAGGGTGGAAAGAATTTTTGCTACATGCTCCATGATTTCAACCCGAGGGGTCGGTAGACAGAACAGGAATACTATTTAATAAGAATTCTTACTACTACTACCTGACCCCTGCTCTGCTATCCACTTCCGTTTAAAAAATTCCCTGCTTCGCTGCCCCCTTAGCGAGGGGCTAAAAAATGTTGCTCCCCTGCAGGGTTGCTTTCTATTTGTCTGAACCACTAAACGCGCTGCGGAGAATTTATTTTTTGCGAAAAAAGACAACTGTCTTTTCCCTCTTTAGTAAAAGAGGGATGGCGAAGCAGGAGTTTTTAAATTGCAAAGAGAAAGTAGAGACGGAGATTTGGGAGGCGAAGCCCTCGCACGAAACCGTTAACCCCCTAGATATCTAGGGGGTTAACTTCAGAGACGGAGATTTGAAGAGACGAAGCCGTGATTTGTGAACTTGAAGGATGGAAATAGAGACGGAGATTTGATTGGAGGTGTGTAAAGTTACGAGATGAAGTGTTTAGTTTTGAAAAATTTGATGTATAGTTTAGATTAATTTTGTACACTTTTGTATATCTTTGTAATAATTTGTATATTTTTGTGCAGGGATGTTATGCTGTTCTCAGTTTTTGATATAACTTGTTATCATGCGCATTGCTCTAAAAAAATTTGGAACCATCCTGATTGCTCGCTCGGCGGGAAAAGAAGCATTTCTAGCTTTTCAGCCTTCGCTGAAAGAAGTCCCTGAAGGCGAGAAAATAGAAGTAGACTTCGAGGGCGTGAAAGTCCTTACGCCTTCTTGGGCAGATGAATTTTTGACACCTTTGAAAAAAAAATGGAAAGTCAATTTACTTAACACAAAAAATTCTTCGATTGAAGGAACTTTGAGAATACTGGAAAGAGTCAGCAAAATTTAGTTTTTTGCCGCCATCACACTTCTAAAAATCAGCCAAAGAATAATAAGCCTCGATAGACTCGAGAGATTTTGACAGCGCGGTTCCGATTAAATAGCTCAAAGCAATTATGCTGAAACTCAGAAGAAGTTTCTTTTTCGGGCTAAACGAGGGATGCCACAAAATTAGCGGCAGCACAAAAGGTCCCACCATCAAAAAAGTTACCATCAAAAAAGAGGTTTTGAAATACCACTTGAGCTTCGGTTTTTCCGTCAAAAGATTTTCCATATTTTATTTTTTTACCGCGATTACGCCTTTTCCCATCCATTTTCTCAAGACTTCGGGGATTTCCACGCTGCCGTTTTTCAGCTGATAATTTTCCAAAATCGCGATCAGCATTCGAGTCATCGCCACCGCAGTGCCGTTCAGCGTGTGGACGAATTCTGTTCCGTTTTCCCCGCGGAATCTGATGTTCGCTCGCCGTGCCTGAAAATCCGTGCAGTTTGAGCAACTTGTGATTTCCCGATATCTTTTTTCTGACGGAATCCAAACTTCGAGATCAATCTTCTTTGCGGCGGGCGCGCCGAGATCGCCGGCAGCAATATTCACCGCGCGGTACGGCAGTTGCAATCCTTGCAAAATTTTCTCCTGCATCTCGACCAAAAAATCGTGTTCCTCCCAACTTTTCTCCGGCTGGCAAAAAGAAAACATTTCTAATTTATCAAACTGGTGGACGCGAAAAATTCCCTTTGTGTCCTTCCCGTATGCTCCCGCTTCCCGCCGGTAACAAGTCGACCAGCCGACATAGCGTTTCGGCAATTCGCCCTCCAGAATCTCGTCCGCGTGAAACATTGCGAGCGGCACCTCGCTTGTCCCGATTAAAAATAAATCGTCGCCGTCGGGATTCGTTTCACTTGAAGGATTCACTTCGTAAACTTCAAACCGATCCGCCGGAAAAAATCCGGTGCCGATCATCGCTTTTTCTCTCACGAGAGTGGGGGTAATCATCGGCGTGAAACTTTTTTCCATCAAAATCCCGAGCGCGTAATTTGCGAGCGCAAATTCCAGCAGCACCGCTTCATTTTTCAAATAATAAAAGCGCGAACCCGAAACTTTCGCGCCGCGCTTCGTATCAATCAAATCGCAAGTCTCCCCGATTTCAGCGTGATTTTTCGGGATGAATTCAAAGTTCCGAACTTCCCCGATTTTTCGCAGCTCCTCCGCATTCGTCTCGCCGCCGTTAGGAGCGCTTTCGTGCGGAGGATTCGGAATTTCAATCAGCTTCGCGTCGAGTGATTCGCGCGCGCGCGAAAGCTTCCCCTCGAAATTTTTCAGCTCGCCCGCCACCTCTTTCATCTCCGCGATTAGCTTCGATTTCACCGCCGCATCTTGCTCATTCGCGATTTTTTGATTCGCTTCATTTTGAGTTCGCCGCAATGTTTCCACTTTTTGCAAAAATTCCCGCCGCTCGTCATCGAGCTCGAGAATTTCATCGACATCAATTTCCGCGCCCTTCCTTTTCAGCGCGGTGTAAAAATCTTGCGGTTTTTCACGAAGTTTCTGCAAATCAATCATAAAGGGATTTTAGCAGTTTTTCTGAAATCTTCTACAAAAAAGCACTGTGAAAAAAACAAAGAAAACTTAAAAATTAAGCTTTTCTAATTAAAACCCATAAACCTCCGGGCTTCGCCGGTTAGGTGCTAGGGAACGGAAATTCGGTTCAAAATTAAATTTGACACTAATTTTTCTTTTGCTTAATATATCAATATAGATTGATTAAGTTTAAAACCCATGAAGCCAAATTGCTGCAAAAACGGGTCGGGAAAAAACATAAAACAAGCAACCGAATTCTTAAAAATAATATCTGAAGAAAACCGCCTAAAAATTTTATGTGTTTTGCAAAGCGGTGAAAAATGCGTTTGTGAAATATGGAAATATTTAAAACTTCCGCAAAATCTTGCTTCGCACCATTTAAAAGTCTTGAAAGATTTTGATTTAATTTCCTCAAGAAAAGATGGGCTAAAAGTTTTTTATACAATAAATCGGCAATCTATAAAAAAATATGCAAAATTATTAAATAAATTTCTAAATTTATGAATATTAAGATTCTAGGTTCTGGCTGCCCTAATTGCCAAAAATTAGAAGCTAACGCCAAACAAGCCGTAGAAGATCTTAGACTGAAGGATATCAAAATCGAGCACATTTTTGATATTGATAAAATTATTGAATATGGAGTCATATCCACGCCGGCTATTGTGTTTGACGGTGCAATAAAATCCGCCGGCAGAATTCCCGATGTTGAAGAAATAAAATCATGGCTTAATAAAAATTGATATTTTATGAAAAAAGAACTGAATATTTTTATTCTACTTACCGGACTATTCTTAGTCTTCTATTTTATGCCGGTGGAATCATCTTTGTTCACCGGCGCGATTCTTTCGGGTTTTGGATTACTCAATGAATATGCGCGAGAGCATGTTTTGACTTGTTTATTGCCTGCCTTTTTCATTGCTGGCGCGATTTCTGTTTTTATTAAGAAAGATTTTATTTTGCGCTATCTCGGCGGGCAAGCGAAAAAAGCTGTTTCTTACTCTTTGGCTTCAGTTTCAGGGACAATACTTGCTGTTTGTTCTTGTACGATTCTGCCCTTATTCGCCAGCATCAGAAAAAGAGGAGCTGGTTTGGGTCCCGCCATCACTTTTCTTTTTTCAGGTCCGGCGATCAACATTGCCGCCATATTTTTAACGATGTCTGTTTTGGGATATGAAATTGGGCTGGCAAGAATAATTTTTGCGATCTTGCTTTCTATTATTGTTGGTTTATCGATGCAGGCAATTTTTAGAGAAAAAACTGAAAAAGGCGATTTGTTTGTTGAAGAGAGCAAAGATATTGCTGTTAGCAAAAAAACGCTGATTACTTTCTTTGTCGCGATGATTGGCGTTTTGGTAGTCAATGGTCTGCAAATCGATAAAGCAATTAAATATTTATTAATAATTCTGTTGGTGATCATTACTGCCAGCATAGTTATTTTTAAATTTCGAAAAGAAACTAGCAGGGAATGGCTGAAAGAAACTTGGAATTTTACCAAAATGCTTTTGCCGATCTTGTTTATCGGTGTATTTATTGCCGGTTTTATCATGCCGTTTTTGCCGCAAAGCTTGATTGAGAGGATTGTCGGAGCAAATACAATTTCAGGCAATTTAACTGCCTCAGTTTTTGGCGCTTTTATGTATTTTTCTACACTGACAGAGATCCCGATTCTACAGGCGCTAATCGCCAAAGGTATGTCGCAGGGTCCAGCGTTGGCTCTTCTTTTGGCAGGTCCGTCTTTGAGTTTGCCGAATATGCTGGTGATAAGAAAAGTTCTAGGC
The DNA here is from genome assembly GCA_018817365.1 of Patescibacteria group bacterium. Classification (GTDB taxonomy): domain Bacteria; phylum Patescibacteriota; class Gracilibacteria; order JAHISY01; family JAHISY01; genus JAHISY01. The sequence goes on from JAHISY010000069.1 coordinate 8,954, forward strand.
AATAAAAAAACAGCCGTCTATGTTTTATTGGTTATTTTTTATTCAGCTATCGCTGGTCTGATTTTCGGCAGTTTCGTTTAATTAATATTTATTTAATTAAAAAAACCATGAACAAAAAAATTATTATCGGAATTACAGTTTTAGTTCTTTTTGGGATGATTGTGGTAATGGCAAAAAATAACGATGTGAGCGTTGCCAACGGTGTTGCCAGTGAGACTACAAACGAAAATCAAATATCAATCGTTAAAAATTTTGCCGACAAGATAGAAGTATTCTACTTTCACAGAACACAGAGATGTTATTCGTGCAACACGCTCGGTCAATATGTCAAAGAAACGATTGAGCAAAGATTCTCCGAAGAAATAAAAAACGGCAGAATTAACTTTAGAGAGATAAATGTTGATTTACCGGAAAATAAAAATGTGGCTGTAAAATTCCAAGCCAGCGGTTCATCTTTATTTATCAACGCTATTCATGACGAGCAGGACAATATCAGCCAAGATGTTAATGTTTGGCGATTATTGAGGGATGAATCTCAATTTAAAAACTACTTGGCGAATAAAATAAATTCACTTTTAGGCGAATAATATGATGGATTTTATTAACACGCTAATAGACGGCTACAACATTCCGCTTCTGACCGCTTTTTTACTGGGAGTTCTGACATCGATCAGTCCTTGTCCGCTGGCGACAAATATCACAGCAATCGCTTATATTTCCAGAGAAATCAAAACCGTTAAAAATACTTTGCTAAATGGTCTGTTTTATACTTTAGGCAGGGGCATTAGTTATGTGCTGCTCGCTACTTTAATTTATTTCGGCTTATCCTCTTTTCAAATATCAAATATTTTTCAGGGCTGGGGCGACAAAGTTTTAGGACCGGTTTTGATTAGCATTGGTCTGATCATGTTTGGGGTGATCAAAATAAATATTACCGGTCATAATGAAAAAGTGGAAAAACTAAAAAAGTGGCTGGCATCAAAAGGATATATCGGCTCTTTGTTTTTAGGCGTTTTATTCGCCTTGGCTTTTTGCCCTTACAGTGGAGTTTTGTTTTTTGGTGCGTTAATTCCGTTAGTTTTAAAGTCGCCAGAAAGTTTATTGCTCCCGCCGTTATTTGCTCTCGGTACAGGATTGCCGGTAATTCTTTTTTCGTTTCTAATCGCTTTTAGCATGCGAAAAGTCAGCCGAGCTTTTCAGATCACGCAAAAAATTGAAAAGGTGATGAGATATGCGGTAGCTTCAATCTTTCTAATTGCCGGAGTTTATTATCTGCAGTTTTTAGTAAAATTTTTAATGAATTTATAACTATGAATAAAAAATTATGGTTCACGACGATTTTATTTATCGCTGTTTTAATTTTTGCTGTTATCTTGCTTTCACAGGAAGAAAATAAAAACCAGCCGACAGACCAGCAAAATACACAAAGCCAAATTATTCTTTTTTACGGTGATGGCTGTCCACATTGCGTTATTGTCGAAGAGTACATAGAGCGAAATGACATCGAAGAAAAAATATCTTTTGAGCAAAAAGAGGTTTACTACAATAAAAATAATGCCAATGATTTGACCGACAAAGCAAAAATGTGCGGACTGCCGACTGATAATGTTGGTGTGCCTTTCTTGTGGGACGGTTCAGAATGTTTTGTCGGCGATCAAGAAATTATAGAATTTTTTAAACAACAAAGTAATGAAAAATAGCATGAAAAATTTATCGATTTATTTTGTCGCGATTTTTGCCGCAAGTTTAGTTTTCACAAAAAAAGCTTTAGCGGTCTGCCCGATCTGCACAGTGGCAGTCGGGGCTGGCGTTGGCTTGTCTCGTTGGCTTGGCATAGATGATTCGATAACAGGACTTTGGATCGGCGGACTGACTGTTTCTATGATTGTCTGGACAATTAACTGGCTTGATAAAAAGAGCATCAATTTCAAGGGCAGAAATATTACTACTGTCGCTGGATATTACCTGCTTATTGTTGCCCCTCTTTATTTCGTGGGAATTATCGGCAATCCATTAAATTTTTTATGTGGTTGCGGTTTGGATAAATTATTGCTGGGCATTATTACTGGAAGCAGTGCTTTTTATTTCGGCGCCAGTTGGTATTTTTTTCTGAAAGAAAAAAATAACGGGCATGCCCATTTTCCTTTTCAAAAAGTTGTGATGCCTATTAGCCCCCTAATTATTTTAAGCATAGTTTTTTATTTATTAACCAAATAATATTATGAAGAATAATCAAAATCCAATAAAAAATTTGGACGAATTTGTCCGAAAAGTTGACGAGATGAAAAAGCAAGAAAAAATGGATTTGTCGTCAGATCAGGATTTGAGTATTGCCATCATGAATTTAGTAAGCATTGAGGAGCATTTCTTTTTTACTGGTGCCAAGCTACAAAAGACGGAATACTATGACATGATTAAAGATGTGCGGGAGATGAGAAAGGAGCTTCTGCAAAAAATCATCAAAGAATATGAGGGTGAGGTTTGGTGTATTTCCAAACATTTATTAGCAGCTTCAATGCGCCTGATGGAAGTCGGGACTAAACAGCTTGGAATGGACAGAAAAAAAGAGGCCTACGATTTATTTGGTAAGGCTTATGATTTATATTCGCTTTTTTGGGGATTAAACATGAAGCTATTAAATGTCGGGAATATAAAAAAGATAGACAAAGACGCTTTAGATAAAGGCGATAAAAAGAAAAAAGGATTTATGGGAAAACTTGGCGAATTGGTTAAAAAAGCGGTTGATTGTTGTATTGAATGAGTAAAAGGCATGTTTGTCAAAATTTCGACAATAGAGCTTTTTAGATCACACAAAAGATTGAGAAGGTGACGAGATGTGCGGTCGCCTCAATCTTTCTAATCGCAGGAGTTTATTATCTACAGTTTTTAGTAAAATAATGGCATTCTTCGCTCTGGCGAGCGAAGAATGGTGGAGCTGAGGGGATTCGAACCCCTGACCCCTTGCATGCCATGCAAGTGCTCTAGCCAGCTGAGCTACAGCCCCATGGAGTTTGTAGCCGGTAGTTCTTAGTTTGTAGAAAAAATCTACTGACTGCCAACTACAATCTACCAACTACAAAAGCCGAGGGATTTTAGCGGAAAGATAATTCTTTGAAAAATTTTTTTAATTCAGTAAAATGAACTCTATTTTTTAACCCCTTTAAAATGAAACCCCTAAGCAACCTTAAAGAAGTTTTGGAACTTGCCGCCGATAGCGGAGCATTGACTCCTCGAACAGCTATCCAAAACTTGATTGATATTAACTCCCCTAAAGTTCATCGTCCGACTGAAGAAGAGAGCTCAAAAATTCGTCGGTATTTGGAAGAAGTTGTGAAGGTTTTAGAAACAGAAACAGTCACTTTTTGTAGAGAAGCTCTGAAGCCTACCGGTAAAGTTTATGAGACCATTCCTCGGACTTCAGGAACACCAGTTAATAATGATGTTTGTGAAGAAAGCTAAAACTGCCGCAAAAACCGTAGATCATTATCAAAAAGGAGGCGGAGATCTTTGATTCCGTGGCGGAGCATCACCATCCGATCGATGCCGAAGCCGAACGCAAAACCGCTCCACTTCGCCGAATCGATTTCGACATTTCGCAAAACATTCGGATGGACGAGTCCGCAGCCCACGATTTCGATCCAGCCCGTCCTTTTGCAAACACTGCAGCCCTTTCCTCCGCAAATAGTGCAACTCATGTCCATCTCTAGTCCCGGCTCGACGAACGGAAAATAACTTGTTCGAAAACGAAACTTCGCTTCTGGAGCTATTAATTGCTTCACGGCTTCCTCCATTACCGCCTTCATATTTGCGAGGGAAATTTCTCGATCGACGACGAGCCCTTCGAGCTGATGAAACATCGGCGAGTGAGAAGCGTCGAAATCATCTTTTCGGAAAACCCGACCCGGCGCGACGATTCGAAATGGCGGTTTGCGCTCCTCCATCCACCGAATTTGCACGCTCGAAGTTTGTGTCCGCAACAATTTCCCTTCTTCATCTGCGAGAAAAAGCGTGTCCTGCGCATCGCGGGCGGGGTGATCAGCGGGGATATTCAGCGCAGTGAAATTGTGAAAATCATCCTCGATTTGCGGACCGCTCGCAATCGTGAAACCCATTCCTGTGAAAACTTTTTCCGCCTCGCGGATGAATTGTGTGAGCGGATGGAGCGTGCCGCGTCGCGCTGCGATACCCGGCTGCGTTGGATCGATCCACTCTTCTCCCGCCAATTTTTCGAACCGCGAGTTTTCCAGCTCGCCCGCTTTCGCCGCAATTTTCGCCTCGATTTCGATTTTCAATTCGTTCGAGGCTTTCCCGACTTTACCTTTTTCTTCTGCCGGCAAATTTTTGAGCTCTCGCAAAATTTCGGTGAGTTTCCCTTTTCTTCCTAAAAATTCCACCTCGACTTCCCGCAGCTTTTCCGCGTTTGCGGAAGCAGCGATTGCATTGTCTGCCTCGGTTTTTAAATTTTCTAATTTTTCAAGCATGTGAGAAGTTTAGCAAAAGGTTTTGGGGACAGGATTGGTAATTTAAAAATTTTGATTTTGGATTTAAGAATTATTTATAAAATTAAAAATTATAAAATTTAAAAATTTTTATAAAATTACCTTAATCCCTAGAAGAAAAATAAATTTCCACGAGACTCACCGCAATCGCGATTAAAACTCCGTCCCACCATGTCAAAATTCGCAAAATCTGAAACGCGAGCGCGACTTCTGTCGCAATCGTGAAGAGGATGGCTTGTCGGAGAGAGATCGAAATGTGTTGCAGGTAAATTTCTCCCCGCCGAAACCACACTCGAAAATAAAATCCCGCGAGCGTGAGAGTTCCGACGAGCGCGAGGAAGAGGGCGGCGAAAAAAAACGGCACAGCGAGCGCGGTCGAAGTAAAGGGATCAATTCGAAAAATTACAATCGCGAGCGCAATCCAGCCGAGGAGGGCGGTTGTCAAAATTCCGAGAAGATAGTTTTTTGAAGTCAAGCCTAATTTTAAATTTAGAATTTTAAATTTCAAAACAAGATCAAATGTTCAAATTTTTAAAGTTTCAAATTTCAAAGGGATCACTCCGTGACTTTTCAAAATTAAGAAATTGATAAATTCAATCCGCCGCGGCGGATGAAACTTAAAATTTAGATAAGTTTGGTTTGGGTTGGTTGTTTTTCCGGTTCAGATGTTTCAGTAATTTTTTTCAAAATTGCCGGAATTTTAGCAAAATCCGCGAGATGCGCTTCTTTTTGGCTCGGCGAATAAAGCGCGGCGGCAGGGTGGTAAAGCGGAAGGAAAATTCTGCCGTCTTTTCGCCGCACCGGATTGCCGTGCGCGCTCGAAATTCGAAGTCCCGGCAAAAAACGATTCATCGAATGCCGACCGAGTGTTACGATTAATTTCGGTTTGATGATTTCAACCTGCTGATTCAAAAAATCCCAGCAAGTTTCAACTTCCTTCGGTTCGGGATCGCGATTGCCTGGCGGGCGGCACTTCACGACGTTCGCGATGAAAACATCCGCGCGCGTCCAGCCGATTGATTCGAGCATTTGATTCAAAAATTTCCCCGCCGCACCGACGAAAGGTTCACCCTGCAAGTCCTCATCTCGTCCCGGTCCTTCGCCGATGAAAAGCACATCGGCATCCGGATTTCCCGCGCCCGGCACGGTATTCGTCCGCTGCTCGTGGAGTCGGCACTTTTGGCAGTTTTTGATTTTCTCAGCAATCTCCTCGAGAGCGGTAGCTTTTTCTTCGGCAGTCATTTTGAGAATTTTAACATTTTGGCAGGCTTGCCTGCCGGAGTCGAAAGTTTATCTTTTACACAGACAGGTTGAAGACGGGAGATAGTTTTTAGGCTACTCCCGTCTTTTTTAGGTTGCTGTTGAAAATTTAGGTCTCCGCCAAAACGGAGACAGGAGGTAAACTGCCAACATGCCCGCTGGAGCTGCCAGCGGCGAGTTGAAGATTACTATTGCTGTGATTGTGCAAACAGCCAATAATCCCAGCTCAGATTTTTTTCGCGTTGCCGCCAAATAATTAAAATGCGGCCAAAAAACAGGGAAGCAAACCATTAATCCGCAGGCGGTGATGGTCGTTCCCAAAACTATCTCTGCCGACCAGCCAGCTAGAATCGCGGCGCACACGATTGCTGCGCCAGCAGGGGATGGCAATCCGAAGAAAAAGCCATCCGGTTTGCGATTTTTATTCGCTGTGAAGTGCCACAACCGACCGGCTGTGGCGAAGATATAAAAAATTCCCACCGAAATTCCAGTCATCGACCAGCCGGAATAGCTGGCGGCAAGGATTGCTGGAGCCACGCCGAAATTTGAAAAATCGGCATAATCATCCAACAATCCGCCGAAACCGTCGTCGGCGGTTCCGAGTCGACGGGCAATCCGACCGTCGAGATTATCGGCAATCGCGCCGACGAAAATCGAGAAGATTGCCAGTCCGAACAATTTTTCAATTGCGAATCCGACTGCAAAAAATCCGCAGAAGAAATTCGCAAAGCTCATACCGTTGGCCGGATTTTGGCGAGCATATTTTGCTAGCCAAATCGAACTAAAACCAACCGCTCCTGCGAGAAGACAATTACCAAGCAGGATAAGTTCGGAATTGTCGTGCAACAGTCCGGCTGCAAGTGGCAAGAGCGCGAGCGACTGAAGAAGAGCCTTTTTCTTGTCGCTCTTTCCAGCCGCGACATCGCACGCGCCATGGCTGCGCACGACTGTTTTAGCCAAGTCTCTCGCGAGCATTAGCCAAAACAGCCATGGACCGACTGTTGGCCACAGTACAATGAGCGATCCATAAATTTGAATTTTATCGACAAGTGGATCGAACCACTTGCCGAATTCGCTCACTTCACTATTTCTTCGCGCAAGCCAGCCATCGACAAGGTCGAGTAGACGACAGGCGGTGACAATCATGATGCCAATCCATCCGATTAAAATCGGATCAGCGAATTTTTCCCGAAAAATGAAAAAAGAAATTCCCGGGAAAAAAAGTAAAAGCGAAAAAAGTGTGACCCCATTTGGGATTGTAAAAAATTTTCTTTTCATTTCTTTCTCCTTTCAAAATTTTTAGCGACAGCAACCCCGACTTCCGCCGAGCCTGCCGTTATTTTTTTTTAAAAAAATAAAGCCGACCCGAGTCGGCAGTCGAAGAACTGTCGCTACCGTGATTTCAAAGAGCCACCATTTAGCGTCTCATTTTAGTAATTTTCGAGAAATTCTTCTACCTTTTTCAAAGCCCTTCCACGATGCGAGAACCGCGACTTTCCCGCCGTCGACATCGCCGCAAAAACTTCCATCGCTCCGTCCGCAAGAAAAACTGACGACAACGGAATTCTCGGTAAAATCGGCGCCGCAGCTTTTTTTAAAATTTTTCCTTCAACCTCGCCCCGAAAAAATTCAGTTGGTTTGCCAATTTCTGCGAAAGCCAAAACCGAAATAAATTTCGCCCGTCGGGTTTTTGATTCCTCCATTCTCTTCAAAAAAAATTCCAGCCACTCTGCATCGCTCGCTTCCGCGCCCGCTCCGAACCGCACCGTTCGCACACCGAGCTCACCCGGCAGCGCCTCCACGAGAATTCCAGAATCATCCGCGAGCGTGGGCAGCCCCGTTTCTTGCTGCCAAAACTCAGCTTTGATTCGCGCATTTTCCTCGAAAGTTTCGCCATCTTCCGGCGGTTCGCTTCGATCCGGCGCGGTCGGCAAATCCGCGATTGAAATAATCTCCAAACCTAAACCATTCAAAGCTTCCGCGATTTCCCGCGCTTTCGAGGAATTTCCGGTGGCGAGGAAGAGTTTTCTTAGCATACGGTAGATAGCCTAGCAGTTTCGAGTTTACCTTTAAAATTGGCTAACATTTAGCTAGTCATTTAATCTTTCAGTAGTTTCAAAAAATTTCGCTCGTGGCGCGAAACGCGGAAACGATTGCGAGTAAATTAATTTCAAATTTTGTGTCGTTCGAACACTTTTCCAAATTCGATGCTTCTCCATATATTCCATTGCAAGTAGGTGTGCATCTGCCGGGCATTTCTGAAGCATCGACAGGACTCGTCGTGCCAAATAAATTTTTTGACAAAACTTCTGACGAACTTCGCGAGACAAGCGTGCCGGAGTGGTTTACAGGAAAACATGTCAAATTAAAAAAGCCCGAGAATGATTATCCTGATGTTGCCGCGTGGATTGAAGGAGTGAGCGGCATCACTCAACGTTTGGTTGCTTCGCCGGAGGAAACTTTGCGGGTGATGGGGCGAAGTGCGGTTGCCGACCTTTTCCAAAATCTAGATAAAGCGAACATTCCAACTAATCCGAAAAATACCGGT
>JAHISY010000070.1 GCA_018817365.1 Patescibacteria group bacterium
CAAACAAAAAAAGGGTGGAAAACTCCACCCTTTTTTAAAATTAATCCTCTGAATAATCTATACGCCACCAACTTTAACGTAAATTGCATTCTCACCCGTGCCCGGACCAGCAGCAATACATACATCAACGAGAGCAGCTGTGTCATTGGCTCCCGTAGCACAAGCAGGTAAAGCATTGGCTTCTCCGTCATTTTCAACATCTGCTGCCAATATAAATGCATTTTTGTCTATGCCATTCTTAGTAATAGGTTTATAGAGATACTCTCCCACACAAGTTCCAATCGTGGCGTTCGCGGATTGCTCCAGGGGGAAATTACTCGCCAAAAGATAACCATCAGTTACCATGCCTAAGCCAGTTCCCGCAGTCGCATTCAAACACTCGTAAGTACCATTCACACCCGGAAATTCATTATTATCCGAATAGCTCTGCTGCAAAGCCAACATCAGCGAGTTCAAATCGGCGATTCGACCTGCATCGCGAGCGCGAGCCGGAGCGCCCATCACTTTCGGTAGAAGCGTAGCTGCCAAGATACCGATGATCATGATCACGATGATCAACTCGACAAGCGTGAAACCCTTTGGGCTTCGAAGTTTTTGTAGGAGACTCATTTTGGTGGGGGTTAAATAAATTAAATAACTTTTCGCAGAAAATTTTAAGAAAAAATGAAGCGCGAAACAAACTTATTTTTCCACCTTCTCTCGAACAAGCCGCGTCGCCTCCGCCAGACTCTCGAGCGTACCCGCGTCGCTCCAAAACCCCTTTATTTTAGATGCTTCCAGCTTTCCGGCTTGAATATAAAAATTGTTCACGTCAGTAATCTCCAATTCGCCGCGCTTACTCGGCTCAATTTTTTTGATGATGTCAAATACATTTTCATCGTAAAAATACAATCCGACCACCGCGAGATTGCTTTGGGGATTCTTCGGCTTCTCGATAATTTTCATGACTTTCGTGCCGCGCAGCTCCGCCACGCCGAACCTCTCGGGATCAGAAACTTTTTTGAGAAAAACTTTCGCTCCGCTTTTAAACTCTTGAACATCCTTTCTAAACCCTGTCCTCGACCCCGATCGGGGATCAGCCTCGAAAATATTGTCGCCGAGAATCACCGCGATCGATTCGCTCGCCTGTCCCGAGCCGCGTCGAGGGGTCGAGAATTTTTCGGACAATTTCAAAGCGCCCGCGATTCCATCCGCCTTTTTTTGAATCGCGAACGAAAGCTTCACTCCGAACTTCCGACCATCGCCGAGCAGCTTTTTGAAATCAGCCAAAAACTTGCCATCTGTCACGATGAGAATTTCCCGGATTCCGGAATTTTTCAAAGTTTCGAGCGGATACAAAATCATCGACCGATCGTGAACCGGGAGGAGATGTTTGTTCGTGAATTTCGTGAACGGAAGGAGACGCGTGCCTTTCCCGCCAGCGAGGATGATACCTTTCATTTTTAGTTGGTAGTTGGTAGTTGGTAGATAGTAGTTTGTAATTTTTTTGATGAGTTTGTAGGGAACAGGCATGCCTGTTCCACAACCGATTAATTGTGATGGTCAGCCACCTCAGCTGACCTTTCCTTTTTCGGAAAAAGAATCCCGGGCTTCGTGAGTTTAAATTCCTTCACACTCCCCCACTTCTTCAACTTTTCAAAATCCCCCTCCAAACTCACCTCCAAACTTTTTACAATCTTGCCCGCGGTTTGCGGAATGAAGGGTTGAAGCGCGAGCGCGAGGTGGCGGAGAATTTCGAGGAGCGTCGCGAGAATTTTAGTTTTCTCCTCGCCTTCCAATTCCCACACTTTTTTCTCGCTCACAAATTTGTTCGCAAATTCGACGAGCGTAAAAATCGCAGCGAGCGCGGCGCGAAAATCAAATTCTTTTCCCATCGCGACTTCAACTTTTTGCCACATCTCGTTAGCTTTTTCCTCGCCAATTTTTTCAAAACTGCCAACTGTAAACCTGCCTGCCGGCAGGCAAGGCTGGGAACTGCCAACTGTTTTCAAAGCCATCGCCACAACTCTCGAAACTAAATTTCCCAAACCATCCGCGAGGTGAGAATTGTAAATCTCCTCAAATCTAGTTTTGCTGAAATCACCATCCTTGCCGTTTGGAATTTCGGAGAGCAGGTAATAGCGCAACGCATCACTCCCCCACTCGCGAGCGAATTCGATGGGATCGACGACATTGCCGGAAGACTTCGACATCTTTTTGCCTTCGGAGGTAATGAAACCGTGGATGTAAATTTTGTCGGGAAGTGGGAGTTTCGCGGCAAGCAACATTCCGAGCCAAATCCCCGCGTGGAAGCGGACGATGTCTTTGCCGATGATGTGAACTTTTTCGGAATCGAGCCACCATTTTTGGAAATCCGGACCTTCGCCGACGTAATCAATCGCGGAAATGTAATTCGTGAGCGCGTCGCACCAGACGTACATCGTCTGCGTAGAATCACCGGGAACCGGCACCCCCCATTGCAAAGTTTCACTCGATCGTGAGAATGAGACATCATGCAGCCCCTCGCGGACGACATTGAGAAATTCCTTCGCGCGGAAATGCGGAAGAATCTCCACTTTTTTTGATTCGAGGATTTCGAGAATTTCAGCCGAAAAATCGGAGAGCCGAAAAAACCAATTTTCTTCCTCGACTTCCTCGATCTCGGAGTTTTGATGATTCGGGCAGCGACCGGAAATCAAATCCTGTTCGCGTTTGAATTCTTCGCAGCCGGAGCAGTACTTGCCCGAATACTTCCGTTTTTCCAATTTCCCCGCCGCCGCCAATTTCTGCCACATCTTTTGCGCCGCCGGAAAATGCCTTTTTTTATCCGAAGTGCGGATGAAATCGTCGAACGAAAGATCGAGCGCTTCGCGAAGATTCTGAAATTTTTTCGAGTTTTCGTCGCAAATCTCGCGCGGAGTTTTTTTGAATTCCTCCGCCGTTTTTTGAATTTTGATGCCGTGTTCATCCGTGCCGGTCTGCAGACGAACGGCGAAACCGCGCTGACGCTTGAACCGGGCAATTGTATCGGTCTGAATAGCTTCCATCGCGAAGCCGACATGCGGAGCGGCATTCACATAAGGTAACGCAGTCGTAATGTAGAAGTTCTTCATTTCGAGGATTTTAGCAAAGTAGAGACGCGATTAATCGCGTCTCTACTTATTTTCTTAATCCTTATTTCTTAATTCTTGTTGCCCAATTTCCACACTTTCTTGCCGACAATCCAAATCAGTTTGAGAAATCCAAAAGCGACGGCGATGTAAAGAATCGCAGAAGCGGAATACAAAACGAAGCTAACTAGTTTAATTGAAACGAACTGGGTGAGATCGTTTAAGTTCGAGACAAAATTGCGGATTTCATTTTTCCAATCGTTGGCGATGTTTTTCCAATCGACGAATTTTTCCTCGTAAACCGAGACATTGAAAGTTGTGTTCGCAATTTGGCGAAGCTGCTCGGCGCGGCTGTTTTGGATCTGTTGAATTTCTTGATTTGTCGAAATCCTTTTTTGAGCAAGCTGCTCGATCGCGTCGATTTTGAGAGTAATCAATTGAGTCAAATTCTCGACATCGCGAGAATTCGTCGCGAGCCGCATCAAATCTTCGTACGCTTTTTGCGCCTCCGAAAGTGTCGCCTCAGTTTGCGCCAATTTTTGGGTCATAATTGCGAGCTGATCGCTCGTCCCCTCGACCGCGCGTTGAATCGTGTAAATACTCGCGCTCAAATCTTCGGGTTTCAGTTTTTTGAGAATCTCAAGAATCTCGTCGACAAATTTATTCTCCACTTCGAAGCGGTAGCTGCAACTTCTCTCATTTTCATTTGCGCTCGCAAAAATAATTTCCTTGCGAATCTTGAGAGCGGCGATCTCCCCGCAAATTTCAGTTTTGTCGGAAGTTTTGTAGTTCGCCGAATAATTGTGGACTTCGTAATCCTCCGCCGTCAGATCAACAATCTCGCTGCCGGGAATCGGCAGCATGATATTTCGCGAGGAAGATAAACTAAAACTTTTAGATGAAACTGATTCATTCATCAGCATTCCTCCTCCTCCGTAGCTATCATTTCCAGTGAACGGCGAGACGATCGTCCGAAGCGAAAACGAAAGAATCCCCGCCACGATCGCGAGACCGACCACGCCGAGAATGAAAAAACCGAAAACTTTACCGACCGAGCGGAAACTCCAATCGAAGTGGGTGAAGGGGTTGGACATGGAAGGAAGAATTAAAAAGTATGAATTATAAATCCTCTTTTATTGTTATGAACTTTTTTGGGAAAAGTAACATTTCATAATTTATCATTCATAATTCTAAATTCAAATTATTCCCATTCAATCGTCGCCGGCGGCTTATTGGTGATGTCGAGAAAAACATTTTCCACGCCGTCCAGTTTCATCAGCTTCTTCGTAACTTCGTTCAAAAAACTTTTTGGCAATCGCGCGAAATTCGCGGTCATCGCTTCTTCTGAATTGATTGGTCGGAGAATCACCGCTTCACCCTCTTTTTCAAATTCAAAAACCGGAGCGAGCACGACCGGAAACTGCCATACTTTTGAATATAGTTTTTTTGAAATCAAAATTTTGTTCACGATCGCGTCCGCTTCCCGCGCAAGATCAATCCTCGAACAAGTAAGTTTTGTGAAACG
>JAHISY010000071.1 GCA_018817365.1 Patescibacteria group bacterium
CCCTCCGAGGAGAGGTTTTAGTTTCGAAGATTTATTTTCCGGAATCGAGTTCGAGTCTTGCATTTTTGTTTTTGAAATCTTTTCATTTTAGCAAAAATAAGGGGGGAAAACAAGCAAGGAGCTTGGTGAATTACTCAATTGCAAGTTCGCTCGCACGGATAACCTTTTTGAATTTCACATCTTCAAATTCATCAAAATGCTTCTTTCCGCATTTTAATTTCATTTCCTCTTTGGCTCGCAAATCTTCTAAATTCAAACTTCCTTTCGTTTCCGCAACAAAATAAACTCGTTTGTCGTTTTGCAAGACAACAGCCCAGTCAGGAATATATTTGCCAATCGGGGTTTTGATCGTAAACCACGAGGGCAGCTTGATATAGAACTTCACATCTTCTCGGCTCTCTAAATCTCTCGCGAATTGATTTTCAATTTCTGAATCGGTGAGCACATAATCATAAAGTGTTTTTTCTTGCTTTTGCACTTCGACCATATTTTCAAGATAACCCTCCAGTTCATCATTTTCAAAAAGCATCATCTCATATTCTCCACCGGAAATTTTTTCATATTTAATCCCATCCACCATCATCTCGGTCAGTTTGCGACCAATCACAACTGATGCAACATCCATAAACTGTTGCGGATTTTTAAAAATACTTTGCATCTTGCCGGATTTAGCAATGATTCGAAGAATCGTATCTTTTGTAAGTTTCGTTTTGTCTTGAATGTAGCCGAGAATGTCAGGAATGCTGGTTATTTTTACCTTCACACTTTTTTCTCTGCCAACGTTAGTGATTCCGGCTTCCACACCCTCATCAGTTATGTTCAATCTTGCTCGGAAGCTTTTAATTTTAGGTGAAGTAATTTGAATTTCAGAAATAGCTTTTCCTGTTTCGCTGATTAATTTCTTCGTATCATAAGAAACTTGATAACGAGTTTTGCGTTTAATCTTCTCCCATAAATCTCTGAAATTCGGATCGAGGGCATAGCCCTTTTTGAGTTTTAACTTTTTGCGATCTCGCGCATTTTTCACTCGACTGCCGAATTTGACGTCGCAATCTTGCTCGATTTCTTTTTGTAAACTTTTCGCAAAATCTTCGTAACTTTCATTGGCAGTGACAGTCAAAATATTTAAACTACTATCGAAAATCCGTTGCCCGTCTTGATTCACCGGCAAACGCAAACCCCGCCCGATTTCCTGCCTCTTTTTCATCTCACTGCGACTTTCATTGAGCGTGCAAATTTGAAAAACATTCGGGTTGTCCCAGCCCTCGCGCAAAGCTGAATGAGAAAAAATAAAACGCAAAGGCTCTTCCATTGAGAGCAGCCTCTCTTTGTCTTTCATAATCAGCGAATAGGTATCATCATCTACTTTTGTGTTTCCTTGCGTATCTTTCAATACCCCTTTTTTATCCTGCGAGAAATAACCGTTGTGGACTTTCTCGACCGAATAGGGAATTAAATTTTGGTAGCGCGGATTTTTACTGATTTCTCCAAAAGCTTCCTCGAACCATTTTGCGATTTTGCCTTTTTGGACACCGACCTCGCTGTATCCTCGATAATTCGCTACTCGATCAATGAAAAAAAGCGAAAGCACTTTTACCCCTTTAGCTTTTAATCGTTGTTCTTTTTCAAAATGGTTTTGGACAGTCTTTTGAATTTGGTATTTCATAATTTCGTCATTCATCCCACCCACCGTCTGCCCGACAAAAATCGTTTTACCGTTTGAAAAAGTGATGGACTGTCCAACAACATCCACCTCGTCAATCAAATAGCCGTCCCGATAAATTTCCCGCTCGCCCGAAAGTTTGGATAAATCTGATTCGGAAGTTTGTTTTGGAGTTTTACGAATTGAAACAATTTTCTTTTTCACTCCACCGTCCGCATTTGCGTCAATTTTCAATCGAATCGTGATTGCATTTTTGAGCGACTTGATCGAAACAAGCTCCACGAAAGCCTCGTTGTGATTTTCCTCCGTAATGACTGAATCGACCTCGATTTTTTTCACCAAACCCATGTCATAAGCCTGCACCGGATTGAGACGATAAATTAAATTGTAATGAAATTTATGAGTGGCGGAGTAGCGAAGCGTGCAAAGCGGATTCAGATTTTCGACAGCCTTTTTGCGAATTTCGGTTTCCATATTTTGCGGTTCGTCCACAATTACAATTGGTTTTACTCCTTGGATGTATTCGATCGGAATGCCCCAATCGCTGTTTTGGTAAATAATATTTTGCCCCATTTTTTCCTCACTGAATTTCGCGAATGAATCGATATTAATTACCAAAATTTGCAACGCATTTGTTGTGGCAAAATTTTTGAGTTGCCCGCGTTTTCGCGGATCATAAACATAAAAATCCATTTCGGGGTTCTCGTACAGACCTGCGAAGTGTTCTTGAGTAATTTTAAGGTTTTTTAAAACGCCTTCTTTAATAGCGATACCTGGCACGACAACTATGAATTTTTTGAAGCCGTATTTTTTGTGAAGTTCGTGAATCGTGCGGAGATAAACATAAGTTTTGCCCGTGCCAGTCTCCATCTCGACGGAGAAATTCAACCCATCTAATTTTTTAGATTCTACGAGCTGATTTCTTTTTTGGACAAAATTCAAATTTTGCAGAATCGTTTCTCCCGCAAGAACGAGATTATTGCCGACGAGAAAATCCGTGCCGAATTGAAATTGGTCTTCGGGGTTTTTCATTTCAATTTCAAAATCGCCCTTGTGAAGCGGCTGCCCCTCGAAAATATCCACAACCGCACTGATTGCTTGCTTCTGGTATTCCTGATTTGGGTCAAATTGGAGTTTCATAATTATTTTTTGGAGTTGGACGGCAACTGTCTCTTCATTTTATTTTTCAATAA
>JAHISY010000072.1 GCA_018817365.1 Patescibacteria group bacterium
GAAAGCGAATGCTGAAGGGATTATGATTACAGCGAGTGCAAGTGCGGTGATTGCCGCAAGAAAAGTTTTTTTCTGCATAATTTTGGGGTTAAATGTCCCCGCGAATACGAGGATCAAATTTGGAACGCGTTTCCAAAAACTAATACGCAGGTAAATTAAATTTTCTTTCATTCGGAATTCCTCGAATCTTTTGCAAAATCTCGCGCGGATTTTCCGGCTTCACGAAATCCGCGCGGAATTCCCCGTCGCGAATTTGCTCGCCAATCACGCGCACTTTTAATTTTTCTTTTAATTCTAAAAATGGAGGAATCTGCGCCTTTGAAATATCCACTTCCCAGATTGAATGGTCGAGCGCGTTCAGTAAAAACATTTTTTCTTTGACTTCGACAATCTCTCCGAAAAGAAAACCCTCCGCAGAATTTTGCCACTCCCTCTCGTCGAAACGCGGCGGAAAATGCTGCATTCTAAGTTCGCGAAATTTCGGAGGCAGTGGCGTAAAAAGCAACGAAATTCCGCCAGTCGCGCTCGCGATGAGAATCACACTCGCGAGGGTGAGAATGCCGATGCGATAACCGCGTTTCGTTTTGCGCAAAAGAAAAAAGGCAAACACGAACGCCGCAATAATTCCCGCGAGCCAAAAAATAGAAATCGCATTTGCGAGAAAATTAATCCGACCACCCGGAAAATTAGGGAAAATATCCCATTCCGCGAGCAATAAATCCGAAATCAGATTGCCGAGAAAAATTCCCGAGAGCGCGATTCCAAGAATCGCGAGCAGCCACACGCCGTAATTTCTAGCAAGAAAAATCAAACGCGAACGCGGTTCGATTTTCTGCTTTTTAATTTCGGCGAGAATTTTTTTAGAAAATTTTTGCATTTCGAAAAATTAAATAAATTTGCGGAAATCGACTTCGCGCGCGGCAAGCTCAAACGCATTTTTCGCGCGGTGAATGAGCGTCGCGACACTCCCCATTGGTCGGCGGAGAATATCGGAAATTTCCGCATAGTCTTTTGATTCGAGGTAGCGGAGAATCAAAACTTCGCGATATTTTTGCGGAATTTTCGCAAGAATTTCACGAACAGATTTCGCAAGAAACTTCTCGTCAGTCTTGGTCGGAATGTCGAGCGTCGATTGGATAAGCTGTGCCGCTTCGGCATTTTCGAGATTAATTACTTCGGCGCGCGCGGTTTTTCTCCGCCAATTGCTAATTGCCTCATTGTGGGCAATTCTGTAAATCCAGCTGCTGAATTTCAAACTCGTATCAAAGTCGCGGAGATTTTGATACGCCTTCAAAAAAACATTTTGCAGTAAATCCTCCCCTTCCTCTCGCGAGATATTAGAAATGCGGAGCAGGTAGCGCAGCAACGGCGCTTCGTATTTTTCGACAATTTTGGCGTATTCGTCAGGATCAGCGAGCGAGCGCCGCACAAGTTCGATATCCAGAAAATCAGTTTTTGGTGAATGCACTAGAAAATTATACGCGAATCAATTCAGATTTCTTTCATCTCTTTGAAAGAAAAGTGGAGTGAATCGCGTAATAGTTTAAAATATCTGAATAATTAATTTTTTTACTTTGAAAAGACACCACCTCAATAAAATTGCGATCGGTTTAGCAGCGATCGCCACGATCAGCCTCGCGATTGGAATTTTTACCGGTCAACACGCGCCACGCAAAGATTTCAAAGAATTTTCGATTGAGTATGATGCCCGACCGCAACGAGCGCCGGAAGTCGTCGGCAAAATCGAATCGCTCGTCGGCAACACGGCGACGATCGCGAAGCTCAACCAGCCGAACACAAATGGTGAGAAAAAAGCGAATCGAGAAGATCGTCGCGAGTTTTTCGAAGCGCTCACTCCAGAAGAACGCATCGCCGAAATGGAAGCGCGATTGAACGCTTTTACTGGCGAAAACATTATCATCGAAATTCCGGCGGGCATCGAAATCACCTATCGCGCAGCTCCGCCGAAAAACGTTGAAGGTGTGCGTGAGCTCGTGAACGAACAAGATTTTCCGGCAGAAAACGACGTAACGATTTCTCCACTCACACTCGCGGAAAACGATTATGTCGCGATCTGGCTCGATAGTGCAATCTCGGACAAAAATGTCGCCGAATTTATCAACTTAATTTTTACTGAAAAAGATGCATCCGCGCAATAAAAATTCGCAAGACTCGCTCGACGAAATTTTGGAACGACGCAAAAAATCCAAAAAATGGAAGCGCTTTCTCTCGAAAAAAATTCTCGTGCCGATTGGCATCGCGATTGTTGCACCATTCGTATTCGGCTATTTTTTGGGAGATTCGAATGACAAGGTGAGCGAATCTGAAGTCGAAATTTACGAAGTAACAAAAACGAATCTCGAGACGATCGTCAGTTCAAGCGGAAATGTCGTCGCGGAAGATGGCGTTTCGGTTTCTTTTTCGACGACCAATGAGCAAATTACAGCGGTTTATGTGAAAGAAGGCGACATGGTCTCTGCAGGTGACAAACTCGCGACCATCGACACGACCGATTTAAATCTCGATCTCAAAAGCGCGCAAAATTCGCTGAACACGGCTTACGCCAATTTGCAGGAAACGCTCGATGGCGCGACCGAGACTGAGATTGCGATTCAACAAAAATCGCTCGATTCGGCAAAAGCCAATTTTGAAAAAACGCTCGAAGATAACGAATTTTCGATTCAACAAGCCGAGATTAAACTCGCAAATTTACAAAAGGATTTGGATTCGATTACGAGTGGATCGGCGGAGACGGATTCGACACTCGAAGCGATCGAACAAGCTTATGAAAACGCGCTTCTTAAAGTCGATTCGGTTTTGATTGATATTAAAAATAGTCTCGACGCAGCCGACGAGATACTCGACGACGAGAATGATTATTCTCTCCAACTTGGCTCGCTCAATTCGGCTCTGCTGCGCTCGACAGAAAATGCGTTCAAAACATTAAAATCCAATTATAAAAATCTTTTGAATGATTATGTGTTGGTCTCGGCGACATCGGGAAAACTAGAAGTCGTCGCAAAAATCGATGCAGCAATAGATCTCACCAGCGAACTCGCCAATGCCTTCGACTCACTTTACGACGTTTTTGAAAATACGTCCGCCTCGGCAGCGCTCACCGAAAGCGAGATTGCGAGCTTTCAATCTTCGGCGTCGAGCTACCAATCGAAAATGAGTACCGATGAGCAAAGTCTGATTTCGTCGAAACAAACGATTAATTCGCAAGTTTTATCAAAATCGGAAAAAATTGATTCGCTCGAAGACGACATCGAGGATGCCAAAATTAATTTGGCGGAGGCAAAAAAGAGCGCGGCGCGAAGCGAGGCGAGCGCGCAAAATTCGCTCGATGTCGCCGAGCTGAATTATTTGAAATTAACCGAGCCAGCTACGACAGTCGAGCTTGCGACACTTCGCGCGCAAATTAATTCAGCGCAAATTAATGTCACGAAAATTAAAAATCAAATTGCGGAGGCGACGCTGACCGCTCCGATTGACGGCGAAATCGTCGAGCTGAATGGGCAGGTTGGAGATCTCATTATTCAAGATCAAAACGAAACTTTCGCGACGATTTTAAACAAAGACACTTTTTTCATCGAGGTGAGTATCGAGGAGGTCGAGGTCAATCAGATCAAAAAAGGTCAGCGCGTGATCGCAACTTTCGACGCAATCGAAAACACCGAGGTCAATGGTGAGGTGAGTTTCGTTTCGCTCATGTCGACGACTTCCGGCGGCATCGTGACTTATTCTGTTCGAATCACTTTGAAAGATTGGGGTGAGGTGCCGATTCGCGAGGGAATGACCGCGTATGTCGACTTCGTCGTCGGCGAGGCGCGCGACGTTTTGGCGATACCAGTCAGCGCGGTCGTGAGTCGCGACGAGAAAAGTTTTGTTTCGATGGATGACGGCTCGTCACGCGAAATCGAGACGGGATTTAATGACGGCTCACTCGTCGAAATTAAATCCGGACTTGTCGAGGGCGAAAAAATTATCGCGA
>JAHISY010000073.1 GCA_018817365.1 Patescibacteria group bacterium
CCGGAGGATTCAAATGCTCCGCAAGTTGTCCGTCGATCTCGTAAACATCCCGAATCTCAAATTTTTCCGCGAAACCGTCATTCAAATTCAAAATCCCGACCGAGCCGACGAAGCCGCCAGTCGGACGGATTTCATCCGGATTTTGAAAAAGAATTAAATAACGGCGCGGAACTTTATCTCCCAAAAAATTCGGAAGTTGCGGGAGAGCCTCCGCGAGCGGCTGCGCGACTTCCAAAAAATAATTCAAACCGCTGTTCGCCTCTGCTACTTTTTGCTGCAATTCGACCGGCAGCGAATCAGTTTCCACGAGGTTTAGCAACGCGGCAGCGCTTTCGAGTTCGCTGATGCCCGCGAGGATTTTCGCAATCGGAGAGTGGAGCTGCTGCGAAAAAGATTCCACAGATTTTCCCTCGTTCAGCGCCTGCTGTCGGATTTTCCAATTTGAAAAAGCGAGATTGATTTCGTTCGCCGCCTCCGCGAATTTTTCACCGCCGCTCGCGAGCAGTTTTCCCGCGCTCACGAGCCGGCTGCCAGCTTGCACTTTTTCCGGCTGTGTTTCGAGTACCGCCCCCGCGCCGCCGAGCACCATCAAATCTTTTTCCGCCTCCCGCAAAACTGTCACCGCTTCAGCGAAACGGTTTTGCGAATCCGCGAAATCTCCCGCCGCGAAACTTTCCGCCGCCACGATCAAATCGCTGATTCCCGAAAAAGCCGTGGAAATCGTGTGCTCCACCGCGTGCTTCCCGCTTCCCAAAATTCCTACGAAATTTAAAAAGAAAACTACCGCGAGAGCTGCGAGCACGACTTTTAGCCGCGAACTTTTTTTTGCTAAATTTTTTTCGGCGGGGAGGTAAATCTTGTTTTCCGAAGAAATTTTTTCTCGTCTTCGAAAATCAAATCGGCGGGGTTCCACATTTACTATTTCTCGCGCAGAGATTTTTCGCAGCCGCAAAACATTCCGCTGCATCCGTTCCGCGCGCTGGACGATGAGCGGCTGGCTCGCGCGTTTTTTCAAATCGATGAGTTTTTTGGAGGAATGTTTCACTATAAATTAATTTTTAAATTTTTATGAAATAATTTTCAAGACTCAAATTTCAAATTTTCAAATAATTTTCAAAATTCAATTTGAACTGCATTTTTTGTTATTGGGGCGAGAATTAAGTCAATTTGTGAGACTTCTTCTGCGAGCATCCTCAATCGGTGATTACTTTTATCCAACTTAATTGTTTTCAAAAAATCAATAATTCAACCAAATTTCCCCACTCGCTTTTCCAAATCATATTACATAAGAAATTGAAAATTAGAAGTTATCTCGTGTTTAGGGATCACTTTGTGACTTTTCAAAATTAGAAAATTTAGAAATTAAAAATTGTTTTAAAATTAAAAATTCTTCTATTTTCCTAAAAATATTTCCATCTTCACTCCATCCACCCCGAAATTCACTCCTGCGAGTGCGAAGCGAAAGGGTTTCAGAAAGAGATTCTCTGAATTTTCCACGCGTAAATAAAAAATATTTCCTTCCGCGATTCCGCTCTCCGCGAGGAGATTCCCAAAAACTTTTTCTTCCGCCACGAAGCGAGCAACCATTTTCTCGAGTACCTCTTTTTCGCTCGCGAAAACGAGCCGATTTTCAAGTTCCGCAAAATTCAATTCGTATTTCGGGAAATGAAGCCGCGTGATTTTGTGGCTCGCAAAAAGTTCTTCCGTCACCGTCGGCTCACTTTTCGCCGCGAGTTCGTAGCCGGGGGTAGTGTCCGGCAGCGCCACGAGCTTTTCTTCCGCGGCGAGTTTCCCGCGGCTCGAAATTAATTTTTCGAGCAGAATTTCCGATTCCGCGTTTTCAAAAATTCCAAAAAATCCTCCCGAATTTGTTTTTCCGAGTACGCTCGCATTCTCAAAAAGTGAAGCGAAATCTTCCGAAAAATCCGCCGTCTCGCCGAACCACTCGCGCGTGAATTTCGTCGCCACTCCCTTCAAAAGCAGCGGGAAAGCGGGATTTGTTTTTTTGCTTGCTGTCAAAAAATGGGAAAGCTGCGCGGATGGATTTTTCGCTGCCCCAAAAATTTTCGTTTCCTCTCCCAAAAAATTCAGCAGCTCGAAATTCACCGTCTCCGCCTCCGCGAATAAATTCGCGCGTACGAATTTATCTTTCAGCGCGAGTTGGACTGCGAGCTGCACTCCTTCGTCTCGCGGGGCGAGCGTGGCTCCGGCGCTTCCGAAAAAATCGAGGAGGGGAGTCGCGAGCGCGTTTCGCATTCCGCCGAGATTCGCGGTGAAAGTTTGCTGAATCAGTTTCTCCGAAAAATACGCGAAACCGGTCGCGCGCGGATTAATTTTTTGCGCGATTGCTTGGAATGCTATCGAGTTTTTCAAACTTTTCGCAGAATCGTGAATCGTCTCCGCGATTTTTTCCAAATCTTTTCGCTCGCTCGCGAGCAGCAAATCATTTCCAAAAAAGAAAAAAGCGAGCTTCCGCGACCGGGGATAAAAATAAATTTTTTGATGGAGGTAATTTTCTTCTGCGAGCGATTCGCCCGCGAGAGTCTGCGCCGCCAAAAATTCCCGCGCGGTCTCGACATTCTCTACATCCAGCGCGAGTAAGAAACGATCGGGATTCAAACTCTCTCCGAAAAAAGCAATCCCGATCCGGTTGCGCAGCAGTCCCAAAAATTCTGCCGCGTCTGTGAATCCGAGCGAGTCAAAATTCCCGAGCTCCGCCGGAGAACTTTCGGCAAAAATTTTCCGCAGATTGATCCACTCCGGATTTTCCACACTCGTTTGAATCTCCGCGAAAAAGAGAGTCTCCGCCTCCGGCAAAATCTTCGCGAGGGAGGGAGGCTGCGAGTATTTCGAAAAAAGAAAGAAACCCGCCACTCCCAAAATTCCGAGCGCGAAAAACGCAAGCAAAATTCCGGTCAAAATATTTCGGGAGTGGGTAATTTTCTTTTTCACGTGAGCGGAATCTTCCCAAAAAAACGCGTTTTTTTCAACCTCAGGAGAGCAGTTTTCGTGCCAAAATCTTTCCTCGTTCGACGCCCGGCTGATCGAGCGGGTTCACTCCCAAAAGTTTTCCGAGAAAATAAACTTCAAGCATCCAAAATTGCAGCAGTTTTCCGATTTCAAATTCAGTGCTTTGTGGAATTTCGAAAGTCGCGAGCGCGCGTTTTTTTTCTACGAGAGATTTCACTGTCGCTTCGAATTCCGCACGCAAAATTTGCTGCATCGATTTTCCTTGTAAAAATTTAAATTCACTTGAAGGGTGTGGAATTTTGAAATCTGTTTTTGGATTCTGCACTCCCGCAAAAATAAAAAATTTGTCGTCTGGTCCATCCGCCCAAAGTTGGAGTAGCGAATGCTGCGCGGTCGCGCCGACTGCAATTTCCGGCGTAATCCCCACGCGGGAATTTTTTCCAATCGATTCCGCGAGGAGCTGCTCCCACCATTTCGCGAGAGATTCGAGCGCCGCGGAGTACACGCAAAAAGTCGAGATGTTTTTTCCGCGCCGAAATTCCGCAGCATGGATTCCCGCGAATACAAAAGCTTCCCTCGTCTCTGTCGCGGCTGCTCCTGCCAAAAGTTTACGCAAATTCACTCCCGCGAGCGCAGCGGGGAGGAGACCGACATTCGAAAAAATCGAAAACCGCCCTCCCACTTCTCGCGAGATTTCGAAAGCTGAGAGTTTCTCGCGAGTGGCGAGTTTCCGCAAAAATCCGGAATCAGCATCGGTGATGGCGACGATCTGCTTTCTCCAATTTTTCCCCAATTTTTGCTTCACCACAAAAAAGTTCGCGAGAGTTTCGAGTGTCCCGCCGGATTTCGTGATCACAATCGCGAGCGTTTTTTTCCAATCGAGTTTCCCAAAAATCCGCGCAGTTTTCTCTGCATCGAGATT
The DNA here is from genome assembly GCA_018817365.1 of Patescibacteria group bacterium. Classification (GTDB taxonomy): domain Bacteria; phylum Patescibacteriota; class Gracilibacteria; order JAHISY01; family JAHISY01; genus JAHISY01. The sequence goes on from JAHISY010000073.1 coordinate 3,893, forward strand.
GTCGAGAAAGAAAAATTCAGGCGCAGCCTCGGAGCGAGCTCCGAGGTTAATTCTCGCGAGCGTGCGGATCAAAACTTGCGCGGGGAGCGTACTGCCGCCGATTCCGAGAATGAGAATTTGCCGCCACTTCCGATTCGCGCGCGCGAATTTTCCAACAGAGTTAACTCGCGAGATGCCTTGTCTATCGGCAGGCAGGTCTCGTGGGTTGACGAGGGTAGCGAAAGCGGGCGGGTTTTTTTGAAAGTTCAAAAAAAGTCTAGCATCGGTGACCGGTCGCGCGAGATTGTAAAATTGAATTTTCACAATTTCAATTTTAGCCTCTTTCTCACTTTTTGCAGAAAAGGTAAAATTTTACAAATGTTTCGTGCTGTCCGAATCACGCTGCTTTTTTTAATTCTCAATCTTGCGCTTTTTGCCGCGAAGCTGATTGCGGGACTTTTGTTTGGTTCGCTCGCGGTGCTTTCGGATGCTTTCAATTCACTGGTAGATATTGCCACTTCTGTCATGATTTATTTTGCCATCAAAGTTGGCAGTCAGCCGGCTGACGCGGATCACCCTTTCGGACACGCTCGCGCTGAGCCGCTGGCGGCTTTCACCGTGAGCGTGCTGACTTTTGTTTTGGCTTTCGAGGTAATTCGCGAAGCCCTGGAAAGAATCTTTTCCGAGAACCAGCCGACAATCAGCGCGCTGCCGGTTTTTGTTTTGCTCGGGGTGATTCTCGTGAAAAGCGCGATGTTTTTCCTCGCCCGCAAATTTCCTGAAAATCCCGCATTGGTCGCGCTGACCGCTGATTCCAAAATGGATGTCGTGATTAGTTTACTAGCGCTGCTCGGGGTGGGAGGGATCAATCTTGGTTATCCAATGCTGGATGTTTACGCGGCGATCGCAATCGCGTTTTGGATTGCTTGGATTGGTTTCACGATTGCGCGGGACAATCTCGCGAAATTGATGGGGGAACGTCCCGACGGTTCGACTTTGCGAAAAATTCAAAAACAACTAAAGAAGCTAAAAAAAAGGGGGAAAATTATTTCTTTTCACGAACTGCGAGTCCAATTTATCGGCTCCGAAATTCAAGTCGCGGTGCACATCGAATTGCCCAAAAGTTCTAAACTCGAAGCTGCTCACGCAATCGAAAAAGAGGTGCAGCGGAAAATTAAATCAGTGAAAAAGGTTGCGGAAGTGGCGGTGCATGTGGATCCGACTTAACAATTTTCAATTTTCAATGTGCAGTGTGCAATTGGTCTTTAATATCTCTCTTCTTTTAGCACAGCCAAGAAGACGATTGGTTTATTCTTTTTTGGATCCCTGCCTTCGCGGGAATGATAAGGGCTTTTTAATCTCGTTTCAAAACAGCAAGAAATGCTTCCTGCGGCAGGCTGACTTTTCCAAATTTTTTCATCCGCTTTTTTCCCGCTTTCTGCTTTTTCAGCAACTTATTTTTCCTCGTTACGTCGCCGCCGTAAAGTTTCTCAGTCACATCTTTTCGAAAAGCCGAGAGAGTCTCGCGCGCGATGACCGTCGCGCCGATCGCAGCTTGAATCGGGATGACGAAATTCGCGCGGGGGATGATGTCTTTCAGCTTTTTGCACAAATTCATCCCGACCGACCGCGCCTCGCTTCGATGCGCGATGAAGCTCAAGGCATCGATTTTTTCTCCCCCCACCAAAACATCCAGTCTCACTAAATTCTCACTCCGAAACTCCAAAAATTCGTAACTCAGGCTGGCGTAGCCGCTCGAAACATTTTTCAATTTGTCGTAAAAATCTGTAATTATCGAAGCGAGCGGAATCTCGTAATTCACCAGGGCGCGGGTGGCGTCGAGGAAGGAAATTCCCCCAGTGAACTGGGGGGTTAAATGCTGGATGCCTCGACGCTTGGTGACCAACTCCAAAACGCCGCCGAGATATTCTTTCGGTGTGACGATTTCCAGCTTCACCCACGGCTCGCGCAATTCCTCAAAAACATCCGGCAACTCGCTCGGATTGGCGAGCGGCTGAATTTTTCCACCCCCCAAAACGACTTCGTATTTCACGCTCGGGGCGGTGACAATTAAATCGAGATTATATTCTCGTTCAAGTCTTTCCTGAACTATTTCCAAATGTAGCAAGCCGAGGAAACCGACGCGAAAACCAAAACCCAGCGCGGTCGAACGCTCCGGTTCGTAAGTTAGACTGGCGTCGTTCAGGCTCAATTTTTCCAATGCTTCGCGTAGCTCGGGAAAATCATTTGCATCATTCGCGAACACTCCCGCGAAAACGAACGGCGAGACTTTCTTGTATCCGGGTAACGGTTCGGCTGGCTCGGTTGATTCTTGGTGCCGGGTTTTTGGTTCTACGGATTTTTTCCAAACCGTCTCGCCGACGCGCGCGTCACGCACACTCTTCAGCCCCGTGATAATGTAGCCGATTTCTCCTTCCTCGATTTTGGGAGTGGGTTTGTATTTGGGCTTGAAACAACCCACTTCAAGCGCCTCGAATTCTGCATTGGCGCGAAGCAGCTTCAACTTATCCCCCTTCTTAATTTCACCCGAAAAGCTTCTCACATAAATCACGACTCCGCGGTAGGGATCAAAAATTGAATCGAAAATAAGCGCCTTCGTTTCTCTAGTTGGTCCCTCGGCAAGCTCGGGACGACCTTCGGTCGGCGGCGGAATCCGCTCCACCACCGCGTCCAAAATTTGCTCGCAATTCGTGCCCTCCTTCGCGCTGATTTCAATCACTTCTTCGCGCGGAATACCCAAAACATTTTCAATCTCGATTTTGATTCTCGGGACATCGGCGGCGGGTAAGTCAATTTTATTAATCACAGGAATTATCTCCAGATTCGCTTCTATGGCTGCGTAAACATTCGCGAGAGTCTGCGCCTCGATTCCTTGCGTCGCATCGATCACGAGAATCGCTCCTTCCACCGCTTTCAAGCTTCGGCTCACCTCGTAAGCGAAATCGGCATGACCGGGAGTATCGATTAAATTTAGTTGGTAGTTGGTAGTTGGTAGCTTGTAGTTTTTGGAACTCGCTCCGCTCGCATTTTTTGACTCCTCGTCATCACAAGGACAAACATATTCATACTCCATTCGCACCGGCTGCAATTTAATCGTGATGCCGCGCTCTTGCTCGAGATCCATGGTGTCGAGATGTTGGGCGCGCATGTCGCGTTTTTCCACAGTGTGGGTCAATTCCAACAGCCGGTCGGCGAGCGTCGACTTACCGTGGTCGATGTGGGCGATGATGCAAAAATTTCTAATATTTTTCATTTCAGCAGGAAGATTGAAAGTGGCAGATGACTTGTCCTCCGAAGCCCGGAGGGCGTAGGAGGATGCAAAAATTTCTAATATTTTTTACGCGGGGATTTTAGCGGAATTCGAAAGCATGAGATAATTTCCGCATGGATTTCCTCAAAAAATATCGATTCGAAATCGATGCCGCGCTTGCTGATTTTTTCAAAAAATATGAGCGGGCGGACGTGATTCAAAAAGATTTCAGCAGAGCGATTCGCCACGCCGCGCTGCTCGGCGGGAAGCGGATTCGTCCGATTCTCGGAATGCTTGCCTTCGAAATTTCCGCGAATCCGAAAACCAAAATCTCGCGTCAAAAAGCGATTCAAAATTTACTCTCCATTGAATTCGTTCACGCTTCCTCGCTTGTGCACGATGATTTACCTGCGCTTGACGACGACATTCTCCGCCGCGGTCGACCGACGGTTTGGAAGAAATTTGGCGAGGCACTCGCGATTCTCGCGGGTGATGCGCTCGCGGTTCTCGCGTTCGAAAATTTGGTGATGAACGCACCGGATTTCGCGCTCCGCAAATTAACAAAAATTCTCGCGGAGTGTGCCGGCGCGCGCGGCATGATCGGCGGACAGGCGCGGGATTTGCAGCCCGAAAAAATTTCCTCGCTCCGAAATTTGACTGAGATGCATTCTCAAAAAACGGGAAAGTTGATTCTTGCGGCGGCTCAATTCGGAGCAGTCCTCGCGGGCGCGGATTCCACAAAAGTCAAACGACTCGAAAATTTTGCGACGAAAATCGGACTTGCGTTTCAAATTTCCGATGACCTGCTTGATGCGCGCGGCGACGAAAAAATTCTCGGAAAAAAAGTGGGAAAAGATTTAAAAGTTAACCCCCGAGATATCTCGGGGGTTAACATCGTCAAATTTCTCGGCAGCGAAAAGTCAGAAGAAAAATTACAAAAACTGACGCGCGAGGCTGTCGCGATTGCCCGCGATTTGGAATCAAAAAAGCTCGAAAAATTGGCAGAGTTCGTTTTGATGCGTGAGAAATAGTCTTTTAAAAGTAATTTTTTACATCTCTAATTTTTTTTAAACTCCTGCTTCCGCGCCAAATCTCCGTCTCTATTTTCTTCCTGCAATTTAAAAACTTCTGCTTCGCCTTCCCTCTTTTTCGAAAGAGGGAAAGAATCGTTGAGGAAATCAAAAAGTTTAGGATGCTCGCAGGGTAGAGGGGTTAGTCTCTAGCAAGGAAACTAAAAGTTAGCGTGCTAATACCAGACCCCCCGTCCGCTGCGGCGGACTTCCCCCCTTGGCAGGGGCATCCAACCCGCAACACCCTACTTATCTAGTTAGCCAGCTGCAAACTGCAAACCGTTTTGCTACACTTCCGAAGCTGATGCACTCGTATTCCTCACGAAATTACCGCGCTCCCGACCGCTGCCACACCATTTTTTATGCGGCTATTTTTTTCTTCGTGATTATTGCGGGGAAACTTTTTTGGCTGCAAATTCTCCATTCCGCCGATTACAAAAATCTGGCGGAGGAGCAAAATTCCCGCGGGGTGGTGCTGCCGGCGAAGCGGGGAAATATTTACGCGAAAGATTACCGGACGAATGAGCTTTTTCCGCTCGCGCAAAATTCTACAACTTACACAATTTTTGCCGATCCGCTTTTGATTGACGAGGGCGCCGAAGCGGCAGTAGTGGAGATGTTGTTGCCGCTGCTGTGGAGGGAGTTGGCAGATTCCAGTTTACAGTTGGCAGAAGGTGAGGTTGGCGAGGGAGGCGAGAATTCGGAGGAGGACGAGATTGAAAAACCTGAAGAAATCAAAACAAATCCGAAAGATGAATTTAAGAATAAATTGATCACGCAGCTCGCGACCAAAAATGTGGTGCGGCGGGAGATTCACGAAGTTTCGGAAGAGGAACTGAAACTTGTCGTCGACGCGCATCTGCCGGGAGTGGCTGCGGAGGGAGGGATTCTCACGATCAATCCGACTTTGATCGACGATCCCGAAGATATCGCCACGAAACTTGCCACGATTCTCGACAGTGATTACAGCGAAATTTATCCGCTGCTGCTTCGCAAAAAAGTTCGCTACATTCGGCTGGCAGCGCGGGTGACTCCGGCGATTCACGCTGAGATTCTCGCGCTCGGCATTCGCGGAGTCGGCGCGATTCCCGAATATCGGCGGGTGTATCCGGAAGCGGAACTGGCGGCGCAAGTCATCGGTTTTCTCGATCACGATGAAAATGGAGTTTACGGAATCGAGGGAGGTTTGAATAAAAAACTTGCCGGCAAAAACGGTTTGCGAAAGACGCAAGTCGATCCCTTCAATCGGCAGATTACAGCGGGAGATGTTTTGATCGACAATGCGGAGGACGGTGATTCGCTCGTGCTCACGATCGACCGCGCGATTCAAGAAATCGTCGAACGCGAACTGGCGCGAGTCGTAGATTATCAACGCGCGGATTCTGGTCAAGCTATCGTGATGGATCCGCACACCGGTGCTATTCTCGCGCTTGCGCATTTTCCGGTCTTCGATCCGAACGCGTACGGCGATGTCTACGCAATCGAGGAATTGATTCGAAAAGAGAGAATCAAAAAGTGGGTGGACGCGGAAGGAAATGTTCGCGAGGAAGTCGAAGAGTGGTGGGAAACTTCCGCGGGTGAAAAAACTTACGTCGAGTGGGGAGTCGAATATGTGATTCGCGCGGGCTACCGTTTCCCGGTTTTCACCGAATATCGCGATGGGAAGGAATTCCATAAATCGATTTACGCGAATCGGCTCGGCGAGGGGGTCTTCACGCTGAAAGCTGCCACCGATCCGTACGAGCCTGGTTCAGTTTTCAAACCAATCGTGATGGCAGCCGCGCTTGATTCCGGCGAGGTGACTCCGCTCACCCGCTCGTCGCATAATGGACCGGTCGAATTGGACGAGGTGAATTATCAAACGGGCAGACCGATCGTGATCAAAAATGCGGAGGGCAAATATTACGGGCAAGAAACGATGACAGAGGTGCTGGAACATTCTTCGAATATCGGAATGACTTTTGTTGCGCAGACGCTCGGTCGCGCGACTTTTTACGACTATCTCCGGAAGTTCGGATTCGGCGAACGTTCGGAAGTGGAGTTCGAGGGAGAGGATTCCGGTATGATTGAAAATTACACGAAGTGGAGTGAATCGGAGCTTGTCACGAAAGCTTTCGGGCAGGGATTGACGGTCAATTTATTTCAAATGGCGGCGGCGTATTCCGCGCTCGCGAACGGCGGTTTGCTGATGAAACCTTACGTCGTGGATGAGGAAATTCTGCCAGACGGTCGGCGGATCAAAACCGAACCGGAGACGATTCGGCGGGTGATTGATTCTGAAACTTCGCGCGCGATTACGCAGATGCTTGTGAGTTCAGTCAAAATCGGTTTCGCAAAACCGGGGGGAGTTGACGGCTATTTCGTCGCGGGTAAAACCGGGACGTCGCAGACTTATCTGCGCGGGAAAGCTTTGAGTGAGCTTGGCACCACGATTGCGGCTTTCGGCGGCTATGCGCCGGCGACTGATCCGAAGTTTGTTTTGCTCGTAAAAGTTGACCGCCCGCGTGTTTCGGAATGGGGGGCTAGCGTGGTGGCTCCCATTTTCCAAAAAATTACGGAAGAACTACTCACAAATTATTTTGCGATTCCGCCGGCGACTGGTTTGTAGTTTGCAGTTCTTGATTTCAATCCATGGGTCGACCGTGTCTGTGGCAGGCAGGGCAGGTAGACAGAATTTAAAAATATTGCGCGGTGAATTCAACCCGAGGGGTTGGTAGACAGAATAATTTTAA
>JAHISY010000074.1 GCA_018817365.1 Patescibacteria group bacterium
CCCTCGGGTTGAAATCACCGCGCAATATTTTGAAATTCTGTCTACCGACCCCTCGGGTTGAAATTCAAATCTCCGTCTCTGCTTCCCCCCTGCAATTTAAAAGCTCCTGCTTCGCCTTCCCTCTTTAAAAAGAGGGAAAAGACAGTTGTCTTTTTTTGTAAAAAATAAATTTTCCTTTTCGAGCGAGCGAAGCGAGCCGAAAAGAAAGCCCCCTCTTTTGGAAAAGAGGGGTTGGGGAGATTTGAGACTCGAATTTCAGCAGGCGGATGATTAGCAAAATTCCACTTTCCAATTTCCGCTGAATCCAACCCCTCGGGTTGAAATCACCGCGCAATGTTTTAAAATTCTGTCTACCGACCCCTCGGGTTGAAATTCAAATCTCCGTCTCTGCTTCCCCCCTGCAATTTAAAAGCTCCTGCTTCGCCTTCCCGTTGGTTCGCAGCTCTCCGCAGAGGCTTCGAACCACACCTGCTTCTCGTTTAAAATTTAGAATTTATTTGAAAATTGAACATTGCACATTGAAAATCGAATCCCCGTTTCACCAAATTATTTCGTGAAATCAGAAACCGCTTTCCGCAAGAAATTAGCTTTGAATGAAGAAAATCTCCCCTCTCGAATACTGCTCCGGATCGCTTGAATGAAGCCGAAAAACCATGTGAGATTGTGAATCGTGAGCATTCGCATTCCGAGAATTTCATTCGAAACGAGGAGATGGCGCAGGTACCCGCGCGAAAAATTCTGACACGCTTCACAACGACAGTCTGAAATTAAAGGCTTTTTGTCGGTTTTGAATTTTGAGTTGCGGATGTTTTTGCGTTTTCCTGATTCGGAAAAAAATGATCCGTGCCGCGCGAGCCGCGTCGGGATCACGCAGTCAAACATGTCGATCCCCCGCTCGATTGCCTCGAGAATGTCGCGCGGCTCCCCCACCCCCATCAAATATCTCGGCTTATTCGAGGGTAAAATCGGACAAACGATGTCGAGCGTCCGCAGAAATTCCGGCTTCGCCTCCCCCACCGCCAGCCCGCCGATGGCGATTCCGGGAGTTGGTAAACTCGCGCAAAATCGCGCAGATTCCCTCCGCAAGTCGGGAAAATTCACGCCCTGAACGATCGGGAAAAGCGCTTGCTTTGAATTCAACCCTGAGGGTTGACCCTGAGGGTTGAACCAAAACTCCAAACTCTCTTCCATCCACCTCCGCGTACGAGTCAATGCAGCTTCCGCTACCTTTTTCGAAGCATCCGCGGGCGCACATTCATCGAGCTGCATTGCAATATCCGAACCGAGTTTTTGCTGAATTTGAAGCACTTTTTTCGGCGTGAGAAATCTTTTCGAGCCGTCGAGCGGAGAGCGAAATTCCACTCCCTCGTCGGTAATTTTCCGCGACTTCGCAAGTGAAAAAACTTGAAACCCGCCGCTGTCGGTGAGGATCGGGCCGTCCCAGTTCATGAATTCGTGGAGACCGCCAAACCCCTCAATCAAAGTGCTTCCCGGTCTTTCTTCGAGGTGAAAAGTGTTGCCGAGAATGATCTCCGCGCCGCATTTTTTGAGTTCGGAAGGACTCATGGTTTTCACCGCGCCGTACGTTCCGATCGGCATGAAAACCGGCGTGCGAAAACTGCCGTGAGGCGTGTAAAATACCCCCGTCCGCGCGGAACTTTTTGGATCTTTGCGCGTGATTTTGAACTCAAACATGGTCTGGACTTTAGATTTTGGACAGTAGATGTTGGACTTTATCTTGAAGCTCGTTGATTCATAACTCCCCGCAGCGGCTTTGAACTGAACCGCGCTTCTCGTTTGAAACTAGATTTTTACTCTAAATTTACCTTGAATTTGTGCCTGAATCAATTTCAAAAATGTAAACTCTTCATCTGTGTTTTTAAAAATTAAAAATTAGAATTTATTTAAAAATTACAAAATTATAAAATTTAAAAATTGATTTAGTCGCTTCCAAAAGCCACTCAAAGACTTACCCACTTAATGACTAAACTCCTCCTCCACTCCTGTTGCGCGCCCTGCCTCACGCATCCGCTCGCCGAACTCGCAGAAGACTTCGAGGTTACGATTTTTTTCTACAATCCGAACATCCACCCTCGCGAAGAATACGAAATGCGGCTTGCCGAAGCGAAAAAATATTGCGACAAAAAATGTAAAATTCTCGAGGGAGAATATGATTCAGCGCGATGGTTCGAGCTCGCGAGGGGTCTGGAGAATGAACCGGAGCGCGGAAAAAGATGCCGGATTTGCTACGAAATGAGACTTGCCAAAACCGCCGAAGTCGCGGTAAAAGAAGGCTTCCAAGCTTTCGCAACCACGCTTTCCATTTCTCCGCACAAAAATGCAGAATGGTTGAACGAAATCGGCGAGCAGCTTGCCGAAAAATTCGGAGTGAAATACCTCGCCGCCGATTGGAAAAAGCGCGACGGCTTCAAAAAATCACTCGCAATCTCTAGAAAATTTAACCTCAAAAGGCAAAACTACTGCGGCTGCACGTACTCAATTCCCCGCTAATTAAATTCGTGCAAAAATTCAGAATACCTCAATAAAATAAGCATAAAATCCCCAAATTCTATTTGAAATATTGTAAACCTGATGCCCGTATTTAAAAAATTGAAAATTGTTTGAAAATTAGAAATTAGAAATTGAAAATTTTCTCCAATGACCACCCAGCTCTCCCATCCCGCTTTGCCAAAACTGTCCACTAGACAAGTAGTAGACAAAAAACTTTGTCGAGCCTACCCTTCGGAATCTGCCGTAACGAACGAAGGTCAGGTAGACAAACCTCTCGGTTGGGGTCGTGCGAGTAGACAAGTAGTAGACATTTTTCGGTGTCCACTAGACAACTTCGAGCGCCTCGCCGAGCGCGCCAAAACCCGCAATCGA
>JAHISY010000075.1 GCA_018817365.1 Patescibacteria group bacterium
AAAAGAGGGGGCTTTCTTTTCGGCTCGCTTCGCTCGCTCGAAAAGGAGAATTTCTTTTTTGTAAAAAAAAGACAACTGTCTTTTCCCTCTTTTTAAAGAGGGAAGGCGAAGCAGGAGCTTTTAAATTGCAGGGGGGAAGCAGAGACGGAGATTTGATTGAGGTGAAGCATGCACAAAAAACAGTTAACCTGCCACCTAGGTGGCAGGTTAACTCCACTCCTGCAGAGACGGAGATTTGTGGCAGGAGTTTTTAAACGGAACGAGGTTTTAGAGACGGAGATTTAAGAAGAAGTGCAAATCTAAACTTTTTTCCGCTAAAATCTCGCGGTGGGATTGGATTCTGAAATCATCTCGATTCTCGCCAACACGATCGACATTTTCTTTCGCGCGCTTTCTTTTTTGATCGTCGTGCGAATTCTTTTGAGCTGGCTGGCGCCGCACTCTCGCGGAGGAATCGCGAATTTCGTATTTTCCGTCACTGAACCGATTCTCGTTTTTTTCCGAAAACTTCCGCTACGGATTGGGATGATCGACCTCTCTCCGATTGTGGCTTTGATCGCAATTGATTTCGCGCGCGGACTTTTATTGAAACTGCTTTTCGGCATTTAATACGGCAGAATTTTTTCAGGCAATTTACCGATCGAATAACGAATCGTTTTCACTGCTCCCCGTTTTCGGAGCGCGGGTAAAACCGCGGATTCCGCTAGCCGCATTTCGGCTGCGAGCGAGGAAGAAATCACGGCGATTTGAAGCATCCCGTTTTTAATAAATTTCACCGCGAATTTTCCATCGAGCTGCGGCAATTCGGCGAGAAAAAGTTTCTCCGCAACGACACAAATTTCAGCGGCTGAAAACTTCGCGCTCATTTTTTTTCCCGCGAGCACTTTTTGGAGGACGAGCTTGAGAGGAATGAAATTCATGAAAAATTTTAAATTTCGAATCAATCACGGCAGATTAATATTTGAGCTTGTTTTAATTCTCCTTCGCCAAAGGCTACGGCGGACAAGAATTTAAAACTCAAAAATCAAAATTATTTTTGATTGTCTCCAAAAATTTAGCGAGCGCGTTTTTTTCGGAAACGCTTTTTACAAACTTCCCTTTCCGATAAATCGCAAATTGTCGCCTCCCCCCGACGAGCGCGAAATCCGCGTGAGCCGCCTCGCCCGGTCCATTCACTACGCAGCCCATCACCGCGATTTTCAAATTATGTGGAATCGCCGCAACCGCGCGTTCCACTTTCTTCACAAGCGGAATCAAATCCACCTCGCACCGCCCGCAGGTCGGACAGCTCACCACTTCAATCCCTCGCTTGCGAATGCCGCACGCGCGCAACAAATCCCACGCCGCCTCCACTTCTTTTTCCGGCGAGTCGGTGAGCGAAATTCGCAGCGTGTCGCCGATCCCATCAAGCAATAGTGAACCGATTCCCGCCGCTGATTTCAGCGTCCCGAATTTCGCGCTCCCCGCTTCCGTGATACCGAGGTGGAGCGGGTAATTCATTTTTCGCGCGAGAATCCGATTTGCCTCGACGGAAGTTTTTACATCTGAAGATTTCGCCGAAATCACGAGATTTTTGAATCCCAATTTTTCGATTTGGCGAATGTTGCGGAGCGCGGAAGCGGCGAGTTTTTGCGCCGGATTCCCTTTCAGTCCTTTTTCCAAACTGCCCGCATTCACCCCTACTCGAATCGGAATTTTCTTTTCACAACACGCCACCACCACTTTTTTTAAATTTTCGGACGAACCTAGATTGCCCGGATTGATCCGGATCTTGTCCGCGAATTCCGCTGCTGCGACCGCGAGCCGCCAATCGAAATGAATGTCGGCGACAAGCGGGACGGCGGGAAATTTCGCGCGGAGTCGCCGGAAAGTCGCGAGCGAAACGAGGTTCGGAACGGCGATGCGAATGATTTCGCAGCCCGCCGCGAGCAACCGCCGCAGCTGCCGCGCGGAGGCGGGGAAATCGGTCGGATCCGCATTCAACATCGACTGCACCGCGACCGGATTTCCACCGCCGATTTTAATTCCGCCGATTTTTACAATTTTAGTCTGCATGAAATTCTGCCGGCAGTTTAGCTTGAAATTTGTAATCAAGAATCTGCAACTCGCCCGCGTGCAGCAACATTCTAGGGTTTTTTGAATTCTCCGCTTGTTTCAAATTTGCTGGATTTCCCGAGTCTCCGTAAATCTCATCACCGACGACGGGATGCCCGATCGCCGCAAGATGCGCGCGAATCTGATGCGTCCGACCCGTTTCGATTCGAATTTCAAGGAGGGCGCGTTTCCCCGTCAGAGACTTGATCAACTTCCAAAAAGTTTTGGCTTCTACCCCCTCTTCCTTTTCTCGAGCGCCTTCCTTTTCTCGAGCGCCTTCCTTTTCTCGAGCGCCTTCCTTTTCTCGAGCGCCTTCCTTTTCTCGAGCGCCTTCCTTTTCTCGAGCTTGTCGAGAGGCTGAAATTTCCATCCGCTTCCCCACCCGCTGCAAATTCAAATCAATCATTCCCTCGTTTGTTTTCGGAACTCCCACCACAATCGCGAAATATTTTTTCCCCACCCGCCGCCGCCGAAATTCTTCTTCAAGCAGCCGCGCGGTTTTCTGATTTTTCGCGAAAATGATTACCCCGCTCGTCGGCTTGTCGATGCGATGGACGACGATTAATTTTTTTTGCAACAAAACTTTTGCCGCCGTGCGGAGATCATTGCCGCGCGTGCCCACCCCCGCGTGCGTGGAAATCCCCGCGCGCTTGTCGAAAGCGATCACGTTTTCATCCTCAAACAAAATCGTGTTGCCGGTGAGTTCGCAGAAATGTTTACGCGGGTCGGGCAAAAAAACTTCGACAATCGAATCCGCAGGCAGCCGCGTCTCAATTTTTTGCGGAACTCCACCGACCTTAATCTCCCGTTTGCGAAAAAGTTTTTGCAGAAAATTCTGCCGCAAAAACGGCAGTTGTTCGCCGACAAATTTCGCGGCGCGAATTTCGCGGGTGCTTTTGAATTCAAGTTTCATTTTTCAAGAAAATAGTTTACTAACCGAAGTCCCGCGCACGCGGAACGAAGATCGGTTGAACGAATTCTTACGAGGATTTTAAAGGGATTTCCTCGAAGCTGCCATGGAACAACGAATCACCCAGCTCCCAACTACTTATCTCTCCGCCGCTCGTGCTCTATTAGTAATTTCTTGCGTAAGCGAATTTTGCTGGGTGTCACTTCGACCAGCTCGTCATCCGCCACATATTCAATCGCATGCTCGAGAGTGAGTTTGCGCGGCGGGGTGAGATTGAGCGCGTCGTCAGTGCCGCTGGCGCGGACATTGGTGAGCTTCTTGCCTTTCAATGGATTCACTACCAGATCACCGGGACGCGAAGCTTCCCCGATGATCATGCCTTCGTAAACTTCCGTTTGCGGACCGATGAATAAGGTTCCCCGCTCTTGTAAATTCGCCAGCGCGTAGCCCATCGAAACACCCTGTGCTTGGCTGATGAGAACGCCATTTGTGCGTGCCGGAATGTGGCCTCGCCAGTCGTCGTATTTGAGGAAAATGTGGTCGAGCGTTCCTTCGCCGCGCGTGTCGCGAATGAATTCCGATTGGTAACCGATGAGCCCCCGCGTGGGGATTTCGAATTCGATGCGAGTGTAGCCCTCGCTGGAGCACATGTCGCGCATTTCGCCTTTGCGCTTGCCTATTTTTTCGATTACTACTCCCGACATTTCGTCAGGAATATTCGCAATGACCTGTTCGATGGGTTCTTGCTTCACGCCATTTTCGGTGCGGAGAATGACCTGTGGTCGACCGACTGCCAGCTCGAATCCTTCGCGGCGCATATTTTCAATCAAGACTGCCAAATGCAGTTCGCCCCGACCGGAGACTTGGTAGCTGTCGGAATGGGGAATCGCCTCGACACGCAGACCGACATTCGTTTCCAGCTCGCGGCGCAGGCGGTCGCGGATTTGCCGCGTTGTTACGAATTTGCCTTCCCGACCAGCCAGCGGTGAAGTGTTGACATTGAAAGTCATCGACACTGTCGGCTCGCCGATCTCGATGACGGGCAGAGGTTCCGGATTCGCCGGATCGGTGAAAGTTTCTCCAATCGTGATGTCGTCGAAACCAGCCACGCCGACGATCTCCCCCGCTTCCGCTTCCGTAGCCTCCACTTTTTTCAAACCTTGGTAAATGAACATTTTGGAAATGCGACCTTTGGTGAGGCTGCCGTCTCGGTGAGCAAGCGCAATTTCGGTTCCGGTCTTCAGCTTGCCGCGGATCACGCGTACGATGCCGATTCGACCGATGTGGTTGTCGTATTCCAGTGAGTAAACCAGCGCCTGCAAAGGCTTTTCGGCGCTGCCGACACGCAATTCGGTTTTTGCGCTGATTGTTTCGAAGAGCGGTTCTAGATTAGTTGATTCGTCACTTTCTTTTAATTTTGCGATGCCCTGCTTGGCGATGGTCAGCACCATCGGGAAATCGAGCTGCGCGTCCGTTGCGCCGAGTTCGGCAAAAAGATCAAAGATTTGGTCGTGAGTTTTGGCGATATTCGCGCCGGGCTTGTCGATTTTATTGATCACCACGATTGGGTTCAGTCCGAGGGCGAGGGCTTTGGCGGTGACGAAACGAGTTTGCGGCATGGGACCTTCCTGCGCGTCAACGAGTAAAAGCACCGTGTCGCAAACTTTGAGCACCCGCTCCACCTCGCTGCCGAAATCCGCGTGACCGGGGGTGTCGACGATATTAATCTTCATTCCCCCATGGCGGATGGCGCAGTTTTTCGAGAGAATCGTAATGCCGCGTTCGCGCTCCTGAGCATTGCTGTCCATCACCAGCTCGCCGATTGTTTCGTGTTCCGCGAAGGCTCCGCCCTGTCTGAGCAGCGCATCTACCAGCGTAGTTTTGCCATGATCGACATGAGCGATCACTCCGAGTGTGAGAATTTTTTCAGCCATTTTTATAAATTACAGCTCCGTGTCAAAAGTCCCCGAATCAAAATAGTCGGGGTGAATTTTTAATCCGCCGGATAACTATTGCGCAGATTTTAGTAGTTTTTCTGCATTTTGCAAGGCGCTAGCCGAATCTCCGAGGAAGTCTAGACCGGAAGGTTAGCCTATTAATTCGCGCTCGTATGTTTAAGAGTAATTGTTTTCCTTCTTCTCCCGTTTCGGAATACGCTTCCTGCAAACATGCGTGTATGTCGTAAACTAGGTCTTTTGCTTCCGTGCCCAGCGGAATGCGGTTGATAGCTTTCTGCGTCATCCCAGCATACGGATCCGGCAGGGTTTTGGGAAGATGATCCTTCGGCTTGTCCTCCGGAGCCGAAGCATGGGAAGAGAAGCGGTCGTCTGTTTCGTCGAGGGACATCAGAAATGTTTCGAGAGACATTAGCAGGAGTTATCGGGTAAATTTACTGGCTCTCCGTTGATTCGAACGTCACAATATTTAAGTGTTTTGTCTGTAATTCTTCCTTTCTCGTCCTCTTGTTTGGCTTTTATCCAGCAATCTTCTTCCAACCCGCCGCATTGAACGGGAGACAAACAGACGTCTAGTTTCTCCTTAATCCCTAGCAGCACATCCGGCGGCAGTTTTAGCTTATCTCCGCAAATGTCGGTATATCTGATCTCTGGTGGGGTTTCGCGACTCATAGTTATTTAGTTAAGAATATTAGAAATATATTTTGAGATTTTATCCTGCAGACACGGGACTACTTGCTCTTGCAGGTAGCGTTTGATTACGCCGTTGAAACTTTCCCTATTTTCTGTCTTTGTACCACGATGTACCACGATTGGCTCCGAATGAAAAATAAATTTAGAAATAAATTTAATCGTTTTCTTTTTACTTTGCAAATAAATTTTTTCTTAGCGGAAACAGACGAAAAACAGGGAGTGAATCTCGAAGCGCAATTAATTGAGCGTCCAAATGGCAAGATTTAAATACGCCGCAAACGATACCCAAAGAATGTACGGCGCTAGTAGATACATAGCTGGTTTTGAAATTTTGTAAAACACCGCCATCGTCCCGACGATCGCGAACCAAAGCAGCATGATCTCGACAAACGCCCAGCCCGAACTTTTGAGTCCGAAGAAAATAATCGACCAAATCGCGTTCAAAAAAAGCTGTCCGCCAAATACAGCCAGCGCCACCTTCACATCTTTTCGCCTGAAACCTTTTCGCCACACCAAAAACGCGGCAACACCCATCAATAAATACAGTATTGCCCAGACCGGACCAAATATCCAGTTGGGAGGATTGAGTGCCGGCTTCGCCAGCGTGGCGTACCATGTCGGAATCGATGAAGCTGTAAAAAGAGAGCCGACTATCCCTGCCAGCTCCGACGCGCCAATAGCGATAATAAGTTTTGAAACATCCTGCAAGCGCATGTCTGCATTTTACCACGCAAAGCTTTTTCATTCACCGAAACTGTGGCGAGGGAGAGATTGAATATGAGGAATATCGATTCCGCCGCGGCAAATTGTCTTGAATCCTGACCTGCCTGCCGATAAGCAGGTTTTCCTGATTGCAAGATAGTCTTGATGGAGCGGAAAGAAAGAGGAGAAAAGTATCTTGCCAATCTTTTTTGTCTTGAACCTTGATTACGCTGATTAACCCATCCTTCGCTCCCACTGGAGCGGAGCTTCGGAGGGCAAGCGGATAGGCTGTGATTTTCCGCTTGCCGTTGATTGTCCCTCATTCTAATTTTCATCTAATTGTTTTTCTGCGCGAACTAATCATAGTAAATCAGGGTAATCCGATAAACCTGCCTGCCGGCAGGCAGGTCGCGGTTCAGACAAATGGAGGCGCCTTGCCCGCCGAAGCTCGGAGAGCGAAGGAGGGGGTTGAGGGTGAAGAAAAGCGTCTCACAGATCTTTTTTGTCTTGAACCCAAGATACTAATTATTTAATTATGCGTTTCAGATTTGAAAGCAAGATATTTTGATTTGCATTCATTCACATTAAAGCATAAAATTAACGCGTAAATAAAAATGAAACTTATAGAAATTGCCAATCTCGCGAATAAAAAATCGCAAACCGTTGCGATGTTTTTTGCAAGACACAATTTATCTCGTCATTCTGACGACGATGTGCGATTTTATTTGCAGCACTTACAATCGGGAAAAAGGATAGAACGCGGCTTGCGTTCAACTGAGCATTTAAAAAAATATCGTTTTCAACCCAAATCCGATCGTCTGCAAAAGGCTCGAGAATTAGTCAAAAATCGCAAACTTATTTGGGGAACAGCGCGCGAATCGCAATTGAGCGATAAAAAAATTGTTGAAAGTGTTTTGTCGCATGGCGATTGGAGTGATGTTTTGGAAATTATTCGTTTATTCGGCAAGCAAAAAGTCGCTGAGATTTTTCAACAACAAATTAATCAGCCTCGCACAAATTATCGACCACAAACTTTAAATTTTTTTCATATTTATTTTAATCTACCGCCAAATGCATCTTGAAATTCTCGCATCGGAGCAAAAGAAAATATTTCCTTTTTTGAGTGTTTTAAAAAAAGACTTTTATTTAGCTGGCGGAACTGCCATCGCGCTTTGGCTGGGTCATCGTAAATCAATCGACTTTGATTTTTTTAGTCCCGATCCAATTAATTCTCAAAAAATTGAAACCCTGTTTATTCGATCCGGTCACAAGGCGACGCAAACCCTGCTATCCACAATCGATGAATACACATTCATCACCGACGGCGTGAAATTTTCTTTCATTAGTTATCCTTTTCCGATTGTTGCCGATGAGAATTGTGAAAAAGTTTTGCGCTTGCCTAATCTCCTTGCTCTTGCTGCAATGAAAGCCTACACGCTGGGTCGTCGCGCGAAATGGAAAGACTATGTCGATCTTTATTTTTTGACTAAAGATCACTTTTCTATAAATGTGATTTCAAATGAGGCAGATAGAATTTTCGGCGGCAGCTTTAATGAACGTGCTTTTCGAGAACAATTAGCTTATTTTGAAGGGATTGATTGTTCCGAAAAAGTTGAACTCACAAAAGATAATTCTGTAAAAGATTCCGAAATTCAAAAATTTTTAGTAAATATCTCGACTAAATAGCTTCTACAAAGAATATTTTGTGTATGATTAAGTGGAAGATCGAGGAGGAGATTTCACGGTATCAGAAATTCACGGTCGGAGTGCTGGGTGACGAAGCTAAGATTCCGAAGGTGGATGTGCGGAAATATGCGAAGGGCGCCTGCCCTCGCGGAAGCGGGGGTTTTGCGAGAGGGAACGAAGGAAGAGAAGCCCCGAAGGGGACACTTTGTGGCGGGAGATGATTGGGTGCTTGAAGGTGGCTTGCCCGCCGAAGTCGGAACGAAGGAGGGGTGGAGGTGGAGGATGAAAGAAGGGAAATTAGTTATTCAATTGATAGTTCATTTGCATTTTTTTCCGCTCGGATTGCTACGAACATGCGCGGCAATTTTGATTTTTTTGCCACTTGGTAATGTGCGGGTGTGTGCAGGAATACGATTGTATTTCTGACCTTTTTTAGTTTGAGCCATGATGAGGGGGTTAAGTGCTTTTAGATTTTAGGGGAAAATTTGAATCGTTTGTGAAGAAGAATCGGAAGTTGCGGGGGATGAAGGTAGGAATTAAGAATTAAGAGCTTCGGAGGAGAAATTGTGAGTGGAGCGAAGGCGGGTAGAGTAAAATGAAAAAAATGCCCAAACTTTCTCGCGTACTTCTCGCTAAAACAAAAGAGAAACTCGCCGAGCGAGTGTCTGAACTTCAGACTGAACTAAAGCAATTTCAAAGCAGCGTGCAAGCTAAAGAGAAATACGGGCTTTTTTGGGCGGACAAGGAAGAGGAGTTTGACGAAAAAGCCGAAGATGCTTTGCCGGTGATTGCGCCGAAAGCAGATAAAAAATTTCCGGATGTGATCACGGATGAATCGTCAGTGGATCATGTTTTGATTGAGGGAGACAATTACCACGCGCTTTCGGTTTTGAATTACACGCACCGTGAAAAGGTGGATGTGATTTACATTGATCCGCCGTACAATACGGGAAATGATGGTTTCAAGTATCGCGACAAACGGTCGGCGAAAGAATTTCCCGATGGCGTGTCAGTGCCGCGGGATCATCCGTTTCGACACAGTTATTGGCTTTCTTTCATGGCAAAGCGTTTGAAGTTGGCGCAGGAGCTTTTGAAAGAAACGGGGGTGATCTTCATTTCGATCGACGACAACGAAGTCGCGCAGCTGAAATTGCTTTGTGACGAGATTTTCGGAGAAGAGAATTTTGTTGTTTGTGTTTCATGGCGGAGAAAGAAAGAAGTATCGAGCGATAATCGTGGAATAGCGGTAAAAGCTGAATATGTTTTGGTTTACTCTAAAACGGGAGTATTTACTCCAAATAAAGTTCCCTTGCGCGAAGAATATGTAAAAAGCAGTTTCAAAAATTCTAACAATGATCCACGCGGACTTTGGCGCGGAGTTGCAATCACGGCTTCAATGGGACATCAAGGAGGTGGTTATGATTACGAAGTCATAACTCCAAGTGGGAAAAAAATAAAACGGAAATGGCTTTATCCAGAAAACTCCTATAAAAAACTAGAGGAAAGTGGTCTCTTGTATTTTGGCAAAACTGGCGATTCAGTCCCTCAAAGAATTATGTTTTTGAAAGATTCAGAAGGACAGACACCGGATAATCTTTGGCTTGATGTTGGAACCAATAAGGAAGGGAAAAATGAGTTGGTTGATGTTTTGGGTAGTGCTCCGTTTGGAACCCCAAAACCAACATTTTTAGTCAAGACAATTGCAAAATTAGCTGGTGATGAAAACGCAATCATTCTCGACTTTTTCGCTGGCTCCGGCACCACCGCTCACGCTGTTGCGCAATTGAATAAAGAAGATGGCGGAAAGCGAAAGTGCATTCTCGTGACAAACAACGAAAATGAAATTTGCGAGAAAGTTTGCTACGAACGAGTGAAAAGAGTTTTTTCAGGCTACAAAAACGCGAAGGGTGAAAATGTTGCAGGTTTGGGTGGCAATCTGCGCTACTTGAAAACTGACTTCGTGCCGAAGTATGCGGACAAAGCGAACCGTAAAAGCAAACGAGTGAGCGACAAAGCGAAACTGGAGCTGACGCGCCGCGCAGGCTACATGCTGGCACTGAAAGAAAGCACTTTTGACGAAAAAGAAATGACGAAAAGTTGGCAGATTTTTGAGAGCGTGGAGCGAATCACGGCGGTGTATTTTCGCGAGAATAAAAAGTGTTTGGATGAATTGGCAGAGAAGCTAAGTAAAATGAAAAAGCCGGTGAAACTTTATATTTTTTCGTGGCATCGGGGCGAATATCGCAGCGCGTATCCAGAGTACGAAAATATTTGTTGCGAGGATATTCCCGAGCCGATTTTGGAAGTTTATAAAAATATTGGATTATGACCACAAAAAAATCCATCGCGCTTTTCGGACAAAGTCGAGTTCGCCGCCACTGGGATGAGGCGCGCGAGCAGTGGTATTTCTCCGTTGTCGATGTTGTTGCCGTGCTTACCGATCAATACGATTACAAAAAATCTAAAAGCTACTGGACAACACTAAAAAGTCGCCTAAAAGATGAAGGAAGTGAGGTGGTCACAAAATGTGACCAACTGACAATGATCGCGTCTGATGGTAAAAAATATCTTACCGACTGTCTCGCGACCGAGGATTTATTGCGACTTGTCCAATCCGTTCCGAGCAAAAAAGCCGAACCCTTCAAACTTTGGCTCGCGAAAGTCGGCTACGAGCGGATCGAGGAAACCGAAAATCCCGAGCTGGCTTTCGACCGAGCAATGAAAACTTATTTGCAAAAGGGCTACTCGAAAGAGTGGATCAACCAGCGGCTGAAAAGCATTGATGTGCGGAAAGAATTGACAGACGAATGGCAAGAACGCGGGATGAAAGAAGGTTTGGAGTACGCGATTTTGACCGACGAAATCACGAAGGCGTGGGCGGGTAAAAGCGTGAAGGATTACAAAAAGTTCAAGAATCTCAAAAAAGAAGGGTTGCGCGACCACATGACTAATTTGGAATTGGTGCTCAATATGTTGGCAGAAGCGACAACAAAGGAAATTTCGAAAAAGAAAAAGCCGCAAGGGCTTATCGCAAATAAAAAAATCGCGCGGCAGGGTGGGCATGTGGCGGGGACGGCGAGGAAAGAGATTGAAAGTAAAACTGGGGAAGGTGTGGTGAGTCGGAAGAATGCGAAACACTTTTTGGGTGGAGGGCGGAAAAAATTGAAAAACCAATCCAAAAAGAAATAATGAACTTTATTTTTAATAAATGAAATTAATTTAAAAAAATATAATAATCATGCACCTAAAACCTTTCCAAATCACCGCCATCGAAAATCTGCAAAACGCTTTCCACCAACTATGGAAATATGGACCGCGGAGCGCGCCGCTGGTTTTCAAAGCACCGACAGGATCAGGCAAGACAATCATGCTCGCCGAGTTTTTGCGCCAACTCACCGCCGAAGACTTGCATCTCGAAGCTGATTTGGCTTTTATTTGGATTTCTTTTAGCCCCGAATCTTACGAGCAAAGCAAAAGAAAACTTTACGAATATTACGACGACGGCGTGGCTGGCATCACGCTGCGCGATATGAACGACATGCAACGCGGCAAACTCAAACAAAACGAAGTGTTTTTTATCAATTGGAGCAAGTTAAATTCCAAAGCCAAAGACAATCGCAAAATTCACCGAAGTGGTGAGTCAAATATTTCGTTTGAGGAATTTATCGCCAACACCAAAGCAGAAGGACGAGAAATTATTTTAATAATTGACGAAGCCCATCTTTTCAAAGATTCTGATCTTTCCAGCCAAAATATTCGCGCCATCGATCCGAAAATAGAAATCCAAGTTTCCGCTACTCCGCACGATAGTCATATTCCCTCGCGCGAAGATGAAGAGGATCACAAAGCTGCTTTTGTGCGAGTCAAACATGATGATGTAGTTGCTGATGAATTAATCAAAGAGAAAATCGAAGTTATGCCCGAGGAAGAAATTGAAAAGCATAAAAAAGAACTCTCATCGGGCGACAAAGGAACTGAAGAAGTTTTGCTTGATCTCGCCATGGCAAAGCGTGCTGAGCTGGCGGAAAAATATAAAAAGTTGGGGAAAGAAATCAATCCGTTGGCGTTGATTCAAATTCCAAACTTCAAAAAGGAAGATGAAATCGCCGAGAAAAATCTTTTTAAGGAAGTTCAGGAGTATTTGCAAGATCAAGGCGTGCGCAAGGATTGCATTGCTGTTTGGCTCGCTGATAAAAGTATTAGCACTGATCCAACTTTGTTGCGCGATCTAGTCAAAGCAAACAGTCATTTTGAATATTTGATTTTCAAACAAGCCGCCGCGACCGGCTGGGACTGCCCGCGTGCCTCAGTGATGGTCATGCTCCGCAACATCAAGTCGCCAACATTTGAAAAGCAAGTTTTGGGGCGTATTCTTCGCATGCCTGAAGCGAAATATTACAGCGATCCGGCGCTCAATCGCGCTTATCTTTACACTAATTTCCGGCGCAAAACTTTGGAAGAAGAATTAGCCAAAGGAGACACTATTGGCAAAAACCGCGCGTCGATTTATTTCGCTAAGCGAAAAATTGAAACCGATTTGGTTTTACCATCGGTACACTTAGGGCGGGTTTCTTATGGTGATTTAGGCGACAGCTTCCAACAAACTTTTATCGAAGTGGCTAACAAGTATTTCGGTCTGACGGGCAATGAAATACTTGGGCAAATGGAGAAAAAACTTAAAGCCAAAAATCTAAATTTGCAACCGGATTTAACCGACAAGCTAATTATCAACGCCGAGGTGGAGTGCTACGATAATTTTTTAGAAGAGATTACAAAAAGTGGAGAAGATTTTGAATATGAACGCACTTATCACGACATTGCACGGCTTTATAATCTTGTTTTGTTTAAAGTTTTGAAAGTGCAAGAAGAAGAGAAGCGTAAATTTGCACCCGAACGTTCTTGGCCGAAATTAAAAACGGCGATCAATGTTTGGCTCAAATATTATGGTATGGACTCGGACGATTTTTACAAAATTGTTTTTGCCGATTTGGTTGAATTAGAACACAGCATTCTTACCAAAGTAATCGGTGAAGCCTTGGAAAAATACTGGTCGATTCGCCAACGAGAAATAGAAATTAAAGCTGAGAAGAGCAAAACGAAAATTCCTTTTAGTATTCCCGAATACGGAGACTACACAGATGAATATGAAGAAATCCCAGCAGAAAAATGTATTATGCAGCCAGCCTATTTTCCCAAGAAAGGCAGCAAACTCGGTAGTGAAATTGAAAGGAAATTTATTATAAATTTTTTGGAAAAATCATCGATTGATTGGTGGTACAAAAACGGTGATTCTGGCACCGACGCTTTTGGGATTGAATATTTGCATCCCGATGGAAGTCGCCGAACTTTTTATCCAGACTTTATTGTCCAAAGAAAAACCGATGAAATTGGAATTTATGAAACCAAAGATGGAATAACCGCGGAACTACCTGAAACGAAAGCCAAAGCGGAAGCATTGCAGAAATATATTTCTGAATATAAAAAACTTAAATTAACTGGCGGTATTGTGATTGAAAGCGGTGAGCAATGGAGAATAAATCAAAATAAGAAATATGAGTTTAATAAAAGGGATTTGAAGGAATGGGATGACTTAAACTAAGCCCGAAACATTACTGACCACGTCAATCGGATTCGCCCGCCACCACTTCACTCACAAAAACTTAAACTTCTTTATCCTTCTTCGTCCCGCTGGAGAAAGACGCCCCGCAACCTGTCCCGCGAGAAAGACGCCCCGCAACCTGTCGCTGGAGAGGAACACCCCAATGGGGTGGTTTCTACATTTGTTTATATTTTTTCACTAACTTCCGTTTTTGTCTGAATCATGATTCACTTGATTAACGGATGAACATGATTCTTTCCTGCCTGCGCATTCT
>JAHISY010000076.1 GCA_018817365.1 Patescibacteria group bacterium
CCCAAACCCGATTGGATATTGGACTTTGGATATTGGAGGGTGGAGGGTGGAATTTTAACTTGTTTTCCAAAATTCGCGACAACTATCTTTTCCCTCTTTCGAAAAAGAGGGAAGGCGAAGCAGGGATTAAAAAAATTGGATGTGGATAATAGAGACGGAGATTTGAATTTCAACCCGAGGGGTCGGTGGACAGAATTTCAAAACATTGCGCGGTGATTTCAACCCGAGGGGTTGGAAGGTGTGGAATTTAGAAATTTTGGGATTTTTTCAAAAAAACCGGCATGCTAAAATTCACCCGCAACAATTATCTATTTTCAAGCCAGCCATGACAAAAGTTCGCTTCCCGCCCTCCCCCACCGGTCCGATGCACATCGGCACGGCGCGCACTTTGCTTGTGAATTTTTTATTTGCGCGGGGGCAGAATGGGAAAATCGTGTTTCGCAGCGAAGACACCGACCGGCAGCGGAGCACGCCGGAATTTGAAAAAGAAATCCTCGACGGTATCAATTGGCTCGGCATGGATTTTGACGAGGGACCATTCCGGCAATCCGAGCGGAATGAAATTTACGAGCGGCATTTTGAGCAATTGAAAAAGTCGGGAAAGATTTATCCGTGTTTCTGCACGTCGGCAGAACTGACTGCGGAGCGGGAGGAGCAAAAAATGAAAAAGTTGCCGCCGAAATATTCGGGAAAATGCCGCGAACTTTCCGCTGCCGAAATTCAGAAATTCGAGAGTGAAGGTCGGAAGCCGGTGTGGCGATTTCGCGTGCCGGATGAACGGATTGAATTCGACGATCTCGTTCGCGGAGAAATTTCGGAGGAAGGTAAAAATATCGCCGACTTCGTGATTCGAAAATCGGACGGGCAATTTCTTTATCATTTCACCGTCGTCGTCGATGACGCGGATATGGTAATCACGCACGTCATCCGCGGCGAGGATCACATTTCAAACACTTCGAAACACATTCTGCTTTTCGAGGCGCTCGGCGCGCCGATTCCGCGATTCGCGCATCTCCCGCTACTGCTGAATAAAGACCGCTCGAAGATGTCGAAGCGCGATGAAAGCGGGAAGCCGGCGACGATTGAGCGGCTGAAAAATGACGGTTATTTGCCGGAGGCGGTTGTGAATTTCCTCGCGCTGCTCGGCTGGAATCCGGGTGAAGGCAGCGAGCAGGAATTTTTTTCAATGGAGGAACTAATCCGCGAATTCGATTTTCGCCACGTCGCGAAAGCGGGCGCGGTCTTTGATTTAGAGAGATTAAATTTTTTCAACGCGCATTATTTGCGGCAGCTGTCGGCTGAAAAATTGGCGGAGTGCGTGAAACCTTTTCTTGATTTCAATATCGACGACGAAGCAGTTTTGGGAAAAGCGGTGAAGCTCGCGGCGGAACGAATGAAATTTTTTGGCGAAGCGCATGATTTTCTCCACTATTTTTTTGGAGAAATCGAATTTGAAACCGCGCTTTTCGAAAATCCGAAAATGAAAGTCGATCGCGCGAAGGCGCGATTTGCGCTCGAACAATCGCTGCCGATTTTGGAGGGAGTGAAAAATTGGAACGCGGAGGAAATTCAAAAAAAGCTGCGCGAACTCGTCGAAAATTTGGGAGTGAAAAACGGCGAAATTTTGTGGCCGCTGCGGGTCGCGCTGACCGGCGAGCAATTTTCGCCGGGAGTGTGGGAGATGGCAGACGCGCTCGGAAAAGAAAAAAGCTTGGCGCGGATCCGAAAAGGGCTTGACAAACTGAAAAAAGAGGATTAAGCTCACTTCCTTTTTTCTTCGAAAAAGATAAACTTTAAGAAGCATGAAACTTTCTCACCTCACCGAAATCGTCAAAAATGTGAGCCGCACCCTCACCTGCCCCAAATGTGGTAAACAATTTGCGGGTGATACGGTAGATGTTGTGGATATCACCGGCGACCGTGGACTTTTTTCCGCACACTGCTTGCATTGTAATTCCGCTACCCTCATCGCGATGAGCATCCGCGACTTTCGGCAGAAGATCGCGAAGCGGGAGCGGCAAATTTCGAAAGTGGCAGTCGGCAAAATTTCTCCGGCGGATGTGGTCGAGATGAAAAACTTTTTGGAAGATTTCGACGGCGACTTCAAAAAAGTTTTGGCGAACCCGCCGCAAAAGAAACAAGTGGAATAAAAATTGAGATTTCGGAAAGCGAGCGGTGAAAACTACTCGCTTTCTTTTTGCGTCTCCCAAAAAGCCTCCGCTTCCTTTTCCATTTCGTCGAGCCGCTCGTAATAATCGGGAAACTCGTTGAGATGAGCGAGCGCGATTTTGCCCGTGATGAGCGGATCGTCGTTGCTCACATTCGTGTGAGGGTCAATGGCGCCGTGCTCCAGCTCGACATCCATTCCGCGGCGAAAAGATTCGAGGGCGAATTTCCGTTGCGTGAAATCAATCCCGAGCTGCCGCGCAATCTCCGCAGCTTCCTCGGAAGTGAAGCGTTGTTTGGTAGTCATTTTGAAGGGGGTTAAAAAGATGAAGACTGAATGCATTTTGGGGGAAGGAAGCAAAAAAGAAAAGTGAGAGCAATTCTCGATTCTGCCCGCGCACCGATCATTCGATCGGAGCAATTGATTGAATTGATCGACAAAATCGATCTCAACCAACTTGGGATGAGGCGGAAAATCGAGGAGGAGATTTCACGGTATCAGAAATTCACGGTCGGAGTGCTGGGTGACGAAGCGAAGATTCCGAAAATGGATGTGAGGAAGTATGCGAAGGGCGCCTGCCCTCGCGA
>JAHISY010000077.1 GCA_018817365.1 Patescibacteria group bacterium
AGAGCGACAAAACTGCCTTTGAGCTTCATTTCAAATTTTGAAATAAATTATTCGACCGTCGTCTCGTTTTCGCCTTCTGCCGGTTCGGCAACTTCTGCTCCCTCTCCCGTCAAAACTTCACCGCCATCGGTTTCAGTAGTTTTCAAATCTTCTCCACTTTCCGCGTCCAACTCTCCATTTTCTAGATTTTCCTCCGCCGCTTCTACTTCTCCGATCGCCCGCTCTGCTTCGCCGAGAGCTAGTTGTAGCTCCGCAATCGTCGTTCGCAAGCTTTCGATTTCGGCAGGGTCATTTTCTCTGCCGAGCAATTTATTGATTGAATCTACCGCTTCATTGATTTCCGCCACCATTTCTTCGAGCTGCTTTTTCTTTTCGAGGAGGACGCCGTATGCATCTTTTGCCTCCGTCACCGTGTTTTCGATTCCGCCCTTTATCTCCACAATTTTTTCGCTCACGCTCGCCTGCAATTCTCTCGCGTCCTCAATCACCGCGCCGATAGTTTGGCAGCCAGAGAAGATGATTGAAACAATGACGATTGCGAATAGATTTTTAATCACAGAAGTATTTTATTCTTCTTTGTTTTAATTTGCACCGTATCTGTCAATCAGTCTCAACCAACGAATGTTGGCAAGTCTCCACCCTCAACCCTCCACTTTCCACTTTCCAATCAACTGTTGGCAGGAAGCCGTAAAAGATTTAAAATTCACGCGAATTTAAAAACACTTCAAATGCTACTTTCGTGTGAACAAAAAGATCTTCTCGCGGCTCTTGCCACTGTTTCGAAGGCGGTGAATCTCAATTCCACGCTGCCCGTTTTGAATAACATTCTGCTCAAAGCAGAGAATAAAAAACTCTCGTTCGCCGCGACTAATCTCGAAATTGCGATCACCACCTCGATTCGCGCCGAAATTAAAAATGAAGGCAGCCTCACGGTCCCCGCGCGGCTTTTCACGAATTACGTCGGGCTGCTCGCGGACGGGAAGGTCGAGCTAAAAAATTCGGAAGGGCTGGATTTGCAAATTTCCGCAGCGAAATCGAAGACGCGGATAAAAGGCATTTCTGCGGATGAATTCCCGCTCATTCCGCAAGTCAAAAAAGAAGTTTCACTTACGTTGCCGGCTTCCGATTTTCTCGAAGCGATTAATCAAGTCGCATTCGCGGCGGCGCGGGACATGGTTCGCCCCGTCCTCGCTGGCGCGCATCTCCGCGCAAACAAAAAGGAAGTCCGGCTCGCCGCCACCGACAGCTACCGGCTTTCCGAAAAAATTCTCAAATCTGCCACCGCCCCCGAAAAAGAAATTTCAATCATCATCCCCACGCGGACGGTTCAAGAGCTGGCTCGTATCCTCGAAAAAGGGAAGGAGACTGTTACGCTCGATATTTCTGCGAATCAAGTTCTCTTTCTTTACAAAAACGTCGAACTGGCTTCGCGGCTGATCGAGGGAAGCTATCCTGATTATGAGCAAATTATTCCCAAAAAACACATCACCACAGTTTCCGTCAAAACTGAGGAGCTGACCACGGCGGTGAAACGCGTGAATCTTTTTGCGAAAGATTCCCATTCCGTGAAGCTCGAAATTTCCGCTGACAAAAAATTAAAAATCCTCTCGGACGCCACCCAAATTGGTGAGGAACAGGCGGAGGTTTCAGCGACGATCGCAGGTTCGGAGAATGCCGTCGCGCTGAACGCGAATTATTTGCTCGAAGCCCTCTCTTCCATCAGCTCGAAAGATTTGGAAATTGAGCTCGGTGAAAAAATGGTGCCGGCGGTTCTGCGTCCGGCGAAATCAAAAGATTACCTGCACTTGATTATGCCGTTGAAAGTGTGATTTTTTTATGATGACAAAAGCGATTCAAAATTTCAT
Organism: Patescibacteria group bacterium; assembly: GCA_018817365.1. GTDB lineage: Bacteria > Patescibacteriota > Gracilibacteria > JAHISY01 > JAHISY01 > JAHISY01. The sequence goes on from JAHISY010000077.1 coordinate 1,866, forward strand.
TGTCAAAAAAATTTCTGCTTGCGCGATTTGCAATCATTGCGGCAGGAGCGTTGCTTTTGGGTCGGGAAAATTTGTGAACAGAATTCCAGATATTAATGACTGCTCCACGAGAATCAGCAACGGTTTGCAATTCCCGTTTGGAGATTTTGTTTGCGAAGAGTGCGACGATAATCCGATGACATGACAAGGAATTTGGTCACTTTTTGTTTTTATGGCAGAGCCTGCTAATAGTTTAGCTTTACCAAACTCTAATATTCTAACCAAATGTCAAAAAAAGATTCACCATCTGAAAACTCTTACCCTATTATTCTGTACCAGACAGAAGATGGTAAAACAAAAATCGATGTTCGCATTAAAGATGAAACTGTGTGGCTTACGCATGCTCAAATGTCAGAGTTGTTCCAAAAATCCATACCCACTATTAGTGAACATATTTCTAATATTTACAAAGAAGGAGAATTGGTTAAAAATACAACTTTTCGGAATTTCCGAATGGTTCAAAAAGAGGGTTCTAAAAATGTTGAAAGGTTCTTGGATCATTACAATCTCGATGTAATTATTTCAGTTGGATACAGGGTTAGGTCTATCAGAGGCACACAATTCAGAATATGGGCTACTCAGGCGTTGAGGGAGTTTATCGTTAAGGGTTTTGTAATGGATGATGAACGAATGAAACATGGTCCTACATATTTCAGAGAACTTGAAGAAAGGGTCAGGGAAATTAGACTTTCAGAAAGAAATCTTTACCAAAAGGTAAAGGATATTTTTGCATTGTCTTCAGACTATTTTCCTAGCTCAGAGGCAGCCGTAATGTTTTTTAAAAGCATGCAAAGTAAATTTGAATACGCCATAACTGGCAAAACATCACCAGAAATTATTAAAGACAGAATAGGTTCGGATAAAGATCATTGTGGGTTAACTAACTGGAAAGGCAGTGACCCAACTGTTCCAGAGGCGAAAGTAGCCAAAAACTACTTACTTAGACTAGAACTAAGGCAGCTTGCTTTACTTGTTGAGTCATTTCTCGCACTTGCTGAATTTTATGTCGCAAGGGGTAGTCCAATGGCTATGGAAGATTGGATAGTCAAATTAAACACATTCCTAAAATCAAATGAACTCGCTGCTCAGGAGGACGGAGGAAAAGTTTCTCGTAAAAGCGTGGATAAAATCGTAAAAGAAGAAATGGCTAAATGGAAAGAAAGACGTAAGTTAGAAGAACCACGACACGACAAGCTATTAAAAATCGACAAACCGGTTCAGTAGCCATTCAGCGAATTGAGTGGCGATATGCTTTATCGTCGCGCAGAAGCAGTATCGAATTATGTTTTAAATTACATCCACTCATAAAATAATCTCAATAACTTGAACAACCCAAATAATTCATCGCAGCCGTTTTATTTCAAAATCGTACTCGGGAGCGCGTTTGCCGTGATTGTTTTCATGCTCTTCGCGCTCGCTCGCTCGACTTACCGCGACTTATTCCAGGTCGGCAGCTACATCGAAGCCTCCGTCGCATCTATCGAAGAACAAAAAGAAGATTTGGCTGCCAAGCCTTCCGAACTTGCATACGCGGAATCCCCTCGCTATCGCGAAAAAATCGCGAAAGAGCTGCTCGGTCGGAAACTGCCCGGCGAGGAGGTGATTATTCTCACGGACGAAACACAAACATTCGCAGACTTCCTTCCGAGCCAGACTCAAACCAAAAAAAATTACGAACTGCTCAGTCCTCCGCAGAAGTGGTTGCGGTATGTTTTCGGAATATAAAGAGATGTTTAAAATGTTCTAATTGTTTGATCGCTTCGCTTGTTCTAAATAGAATTTTCAATTCACAAATTTACAAATTCACAAATAATTCTCAAATCACAAATTCTTAAAAACAACTACAGGAATCGGATTTAACAACTTGTCTTGCTGCCAAAAAAATCTCTTGCGAACCAACTTGTTTGACATTTCTAGAGCTTCCCAAAAGAAGAATTTGAAGAAAAAAGCAAAGAGCTTTATTTTGAACTTATCGCACTCGAAAAATATCTTCGCAAAAACATTTCTAACAATTAGAACAACTTGAACAATACGAACATCTATCAGCTTCGCTGTGTCGGTTGCCAAAAAATTGTCTCCGAAACGAATTCCGTCTCTCGCTGCAATTTTTGCGGCGAGGCGCTTGATGTTGAGTGGGATTTCATGCAACTGAAAAAGCGGGTGAAAAAAGAATTCCGAAAGGCTGCCCCCCTCTCTGTCAAAAAGTACCTCTCATTTTTTCCGCTCCACAAAAACTCCAAAATTATCAGCTTGAACGAAGGCGGCACCCCTCTCATTCCACTCAAAAAGCTTGTCCTCGACACCGATCGGGGGCTTGCCCTCGGTCACGATCGGGGGCTTGGAAAAAAACTGCAACAGCCAAAACTTTTTCTCAAAAATGAAGGAATGAACCCGACGGGTGTTTTCAAAGATCGAGGTTCGCTGGTCGAGATTTCGAAAGCGCTTGAATTAAAAGCGCGAGCGGTGGTGTGCGCTTCCACCGGGAATATGGCCGCTTCCGTCGCCGCGTATTCCGCGCTCGCCGGATTGCCGTGTTACGTTCTCATTCCCGAAAACACGCCGCTCGGCAAGCTTGCGCAAACGATAAGCTACGGCGCGCGCGTTCTCTCGATTCGCGGGACGTATGCTGATTGCTGCGAGCTCGCGGAAAAAATGGCGGCAAAATATAATTTTTATCTCGCGGGCGATTATGTTTTTCGCTCGGAGGGGCAAAAAACAATCGCGTTCGAAATTATCGAGCAGTTGGATTTCACCTCCCCCGATGCGGTCATCGTGCCTGTCGGCTGCGGGACGAATCTCGCGGCGATTTGGAAAGGTTTCCTCGAATTTAAAAAGCTCGGTTTCATCAAAAAACTGCCGAAAATTATCGGCGTGCAGCCCGCGGGCTGTTCGACCATTGTTGCGGCTTTCACGAAAAAATTAAAAAAAGCGCCGTTTGTCGCACACCCGCAAACAATTTGCAGCGCTGTCGGAATCGGTCGACCGCTCGATGATCTGAAAGCGCTTGAGGCGATTCGAAAATCCGGCGGGATCGGAATTTCTGTCGCCGATTCAGAAGTCGTCCGCGCGCAGCTCGACCTCGGCGAGCAGGAAGCTATCTTCGTTGAACCGTCCGCCGCGTTGCCGCTCGCCGCGATTCGAGAATTAAAAAAGAAGCGACTTCTCAAAAAAACAGACACTGTTGTTCTCATCGCGACTGGTACTGGTCTGAAAGATTCAAAATCCGCGCTCGACGCGCACCCCGCCCCGCCCTCCGTCGAACCGGAGATGGGGGAAATCGACCGCTTTTTGAAGTACAAACTTTACGCGATCCGTTCGGCGGGATTCAGCGAGCGGCGGAAGATTCTTTTTCGCGCCACCCCGCCGCTGCCAAAATTAAAAAACATCATCAAAAAAGAATTCTCTGCGGACTTGAAAGAATCTCACCTTGCCGAGATACGGCTTGCCATCGAGACTTTTCTCGCAAAAGGAAAGGTGGTGGCAAAAGCCGATCTGCAAAGCTTGGTCGAAGAAGTTTTGAGCGATCTTACGCACGAAGCGCGGGTGATGCGGGTTCGCGATTACAAATTAAAAATTCAGCGAAAGGAGCGACCGTACGCCGAAGTTGAAATTGAGTTTCTCGGTAAAAAACTGCGCGCGAATTCACGCGGCGTCGGACCGGTGGATGCGGTGATTTCGGCGATTCGGAAGGCGTTGAAAAACAAATCTCCGCTCCGCGAGAATTTGGTCAACTTCGAAGTTTTCGTCGATGCGGATGGAGTCGATGCCACGACCGAAGTGAAGATGGAGCTCGAAGATTCTCAAAAAAATTCCGTCGTCGCCATTGCGAATTCTCCCGACATCATCACTGCCTCAATCGCCGCCTTTGAAAAAGGCTACAATATTCTTTATTGGAAGGGAGAGAAGGGGTGAGGGAGTTTGAGAGAGGGGTTGGAGGGATGGTGAGGGGCGTGGGCGTGGGGTAAAATGAGTTAGATAAAATTTTGATTTAATAACCATAAGATTATGAACAACGATGGTAAAACAGTTGGTCTACAGATTGGGGGTACTGTAGGACCAAACGACAAAGTCGGTATGCATGTTCCCATACCTGTTGCACCAAGTGTAGGAGTAAAAGTTCAGCTTGGTGACGAACTGGACAATGCTGCCAAAGAAGTTGCTGCAAATATTCCAGATAATCATCCCAAAGCAGTTGAGGTACGTAAAATAGTTGATGAGATTTTGTTAGAAAAGGATAAAGAATCCAAGCTTAAAAAAACTCAAAAGCTTGTCATAATTGGTGCAGGCATCACACAAATTGCAGTAGGCATAGGAAAAATAACAAAGTTATTGGGTTTTTAGTGCGACGGTAAAAAACATCATCTAACAGATAATATGAGGCTCATCTTTTGCAGAGCTTCTCCCGTTCGCTCGTTAAATAAAATTAATCTAATTACACTATTATGAAAAAATATTTAATACCAATGCTGGTTGTGGCAGCAATAGCAATGGGATTCACCTTTTTTGGAATGATTCCAGAAGTGGCAAAAAAAATTATGGGTGGAGCTTTGATAGGAGCTTTGATAGGATTATGGCTGGAATGGATAATAACGGACGCAGCTAAAGAAGCTACTAAAGAAATAAAGGACACAATTAAAGAAGCTGTTGAAGAAATAAGGCATGACTAATTTTTTTATTTAAAACTTAACGGTCGCTCATCCAAATTTGGATTCAAAACCAACCCTACTTCGTCCCCCACAAAATCTTTCCAAACTTTCGGCTGATATTTTTTGAGATGCGCGGGTTGTCTGAATCTTGATTTTCCTGATTACAGGATGGGCTTGATTGCGAGATGGAAACCACTTGCTGAAAAATTCAGTATGCGCGTGTAAGGAAAGAATCAAATAAATTTTATATTGACCGAACTGCATGCCGAGTTTCATCTCAAATGTGCAGAAAAGAATCAAGTCAATCCGTTAATCATGTGAATCATGATTCAGACATTTGCAAAGTAGAAACCGCGCGGTGAACTAATAAGATTAGTGTAAAAAAAGAATCCTACTAATCCCAAAATCAAGTGAATCATGATTCAGACATTCCGTGAATCAAGATTTAGCTTTCTCACTAATCAATCTATTATTATGCGCTCTTTTGAATTCCAAACTTTTTGCGCCAAAGTTGATGAGCAGACCAATTTTCAATCCGTAGGCTTGTAAATAATTCATGGTTTGCGCGAGATGCACATCTTCCAGTTTTATGATTGCTTTTATCTCCACCATAATCTTTCCTTCTACAAAAAAATCTGCCCGCCGGTTGCCGATTTTCTGATCCCGATAAAAGATTTCCATTTCTTTTTCCCGCTCGAAGTTCAAATCTGCCAGCCGCATTTCAATCGCCAGCGCTCTTTTGGTAAATCACTTCTTGAAAACCATTTCCGAGTGCAGAATGCACTTTCATCGCACAGCCGATAATTTTTCGAGTTAAATCTTCGTGTTGCATTCATCAGAAGATTACCACATTGTCTGAGCCTTGATTTTCCTGATTGCGAGATAAAAACCGCGTGCTGAAAAATTCAGAATCGCACGAAGGAAAAAATCAAGTAAATTTTGTATTGATCGAACTGCATGCCGAGTTTCATCTCAAATGTGCAGAAAAGAATCAAGTCAATCCGTTAATCATGTAAATCATGATTCAGACATTTGAGATTTGAAAAAATTGAACCCGTCGTGATACGCGGGTTGTCTGAACTGTGATTCATCGGATTTTTATGATTGCCATGATTAGTTTGTGCAGGAAAGGGGCAGGAGGTAAAAATTAAAATGGTGGTAATTAATTGTACGCGGAAAATCATAGTTAATCCTGCCTGCCCTCCGTAGCTCCGCCGCAGCGGAGCGAAGGATGGGTCAATCACAAAAATCAAAGTTCAAGACAAAAGGTTTTGAAAACGAACTATTCAAGACTAAAATGAAAGCATGAAAATTCACAACTACACCGTTTACATTGAAAAAGATGAGGATGGCGTTTATGTTGGGAGTATCCCCGCGCTTTCCAGCTGCCACGCGGAAGGGAACACCATCGTGGAGATGCTGCGCGAATTGAAAAAAGTGGTGAAACTTTGCGAGAGAAATTCAGATTTTTCAAACGAAATGAAATTTGTAGGAATTCAAAATTTAGAAATCGCGAATGCCTAAACTCATTCCCATCCGCTATCAAAAGCTAATCAAGATTGCAGAATTTTTGGGATTTGAGAAAAGAGATGCGGAAGGTTCGCATGTTTTTTTCAGACATTCAGATGGGAGAACCACGGTAATTCCGAGCAAACGGAAAGAAGCGAGCAAAGGATTGTTGCGAAAAATTTTGAACGATATGCGACTCCCAGCGGAAGATTATGAAAAATTGAGGAAGAAATTCTAAACTTCCTATGTGCAGGCTTGTTAAATGAAATTCTTGTAGTTATTTTGCTAAAATCCCCACATGCCCAAACTCCCCAAAGCGTCTTTCCAAACGACCGAAAAAATCTGGATGAATGGTCGGATGGTCGACTGGCAGCACGCGAATGTTCATGTACTCTCGCACGCGCTGCATTACGGCTCCGGTGTTTTTGAAGGCATCCGCTTTTACGAAACTTCTCACGGTCCTGCAATATTTCGGCTGAAAGAACATATCGCCCGCCTTTTTTATTCCGCGGAAGCGCTTGAGATGAAAATTCCGTTTTCGCGTTCAGAAATTTCCGCAGCCATTTGCAAAACCGTCCGCGTGAACAAAATTCCGAGCGGTTACATCCGCCCGCTGGCCTTCTTCGATTACGGCAAAATGGGGCTGAACCCAATCGGCGCTCCGGTTTCTGTCGCGATCGCCTGCTGGCCGTGGGGCAGCTACCTCGGCGGGAAACCAATTCGCGTGAAAACTTCAAAATTAATCCGCCTCCACCCCGACTCAGTCGTCGCCGACGCGAAAGTCTGCGGACATTATATTAATTCGATTCTTGCTTCGCTCGAAATCAAACGCGCGAAATTTGACGAGGCGCTTTTCCTCGACCACCGCGGCTTCGTGGCGGAGGGACCGGGGGAAAATATTTTCTTTCTCAAGAAAGGCGTGCTCCACACCCCGAAACTCGGTTCAATCCTTGCGGGCATCACACGTGATTCCATTATCGAAATCGCGAAAGATTTCGGCATTTGCACGCGAGAAGGGAATTATCGGCTGAAAGATTTGTATTCTGCGGATGAACTTTTTTTCACCGGCACGGCGGCGGAGGTGCAGCCGATCGGTTCGCTCGATTCCAAAAAAATCGGCGGCGGTAAAATTGGTTCGCTCACGAAAAAACTCCGCGAAACTTATCTCGCGGCGACGGCAGGTGAGATTCCGAAATACAAAAAATGGCTGACGATGGTGAAGTAGTTTGCAGTTTTTAGTCGACAGCTGGCAGAATGTTTTTCGGTAAATTTGGAACTTGATTCAAAAAATCATTTCTCGATTGCTGCTCGGAATGTTCGCGTTTGTTTTTTGTTCCCCCGTTTTCGCGGTGGAGGAAACTGAAAGCAGACCAGCGGCGGCGGGGGAGTTGCAGGCGGTGATTTCCGCGCAGGAAACGGTGGCGGTTGGGGCTGAAATTGGTTTCTCGGCTGCTCGCTCGTTCAATCCTTTTCCCGAACGACCGGAGGTTTTTAGTTGGAATTTCGGGGATGGTTCGATGGCGGCGGGCGAAGAGGTCGCCCACGTTTTCCGCGATGCCGGAATTTACGAGATTCAGCTCACGATGCAGGTCGGCAGCGAGTCGGACGAAGTAAGCTTTCCGCTCCTTGTTTTCGAAAAAAGAATTCTGCTGCTTACCGACAGCGCGTCTCACGAATCCAAAATCGCGATGCTGGCGGAAACTGCGCGCGAACAGAATATTTTTCTAGACACCACATGGGGAGTCGGCAATCAAGCCGGCTTCTTCGCGGGGGAGAATGCGATCGCGGCGGCATTGCAAGAAAAATTCGAAACTCTTCGCGAAACAGATTTGATAATTCTCTGGACTCGCGGGGGGGACGGACTCACTGGTCTTGCGAGTTTCGCGCAAAAACTGAATCCCCCGCTCGACTTTTCTTTGAAAGAAGTGGTGGTGATCACCGACAGCAGCCTCGATTCGTTTGCGCGGATTGCTCGCGGCAGTTTCGCCACGCTGCGACCCCGCGAGATTCTCCTCACTCGACCGGATGCGCTGCGGGATGCCGTGCTTGTGGAAAACCCGGCAGAACTATCCGCCATACTCGAGCAACAGGCGATTCCTTTTCGCGTGATTGATTCCGGTCTTGAAAAATTCAGTTTCACCGCTCCCCTCTCTTTTCTTGTGAATTATCTTGTTTCCGAGGGGATTCCGTCCTCCGTGATCCTTCTCGTTTTGATGTTGCCGGTGATCGCCACTTTCGTGGCCTTCCTCAAACAAGTTGTCGGCGTTACTACTTTCGGAGTGTACACACCTTCTGTTTTGACGCTGTCCTTTCTCGCGATTGGGCTGAAACTCGGCATCGCGGTGCTCTTCGTCGTCGTCGTCGCCTCGATTTTGATTCGGAAAATCCTCTCCCGTTACCGGTTGGCTTACACTCCGCGGCTGGCGATCGTGCTTACTTTCGTTTCATTCGCGATTTTCGGCGCGATTGTTTTGCTCACATATCTTGCGCCTTTCGGCGAATACTTCCGCATGGCAGATCTCATCGCTGCCTCCATTTTTCCGATGCTGATTATGAGTACTCTTGCAGAAAAATTTGTTTCTATTCAAACCGAAAAGGGTGCGCGCTCTGCGATTCGGATGTTTACCGAGTTGCTCCTTGTTTCGCTCGCTTGCTATCTCATCGTAGGCGAGTGGAGTTCCTTGCAAACTTTGATGCTTGCCCATCCCGAAATTATTTTCCTCTTTTTACTCGCGGATGTGATTCTCGGAAAGTTCACCGGTTTGCGAATCACCGAATACATCCGCTTTCGCGAAGTAATCAAAAGAACAGAGGAGGAGTAAATGGAAAGTTGAAATTGGAAATTGGAAAGTAGTTAAACAGCGTTGGTTCGCAGCTCTCCGCAGAGGCTTCGAATCAAATCTGCATTTCTGCCCATTTGAAAAAAGGCGCTCCCGTTTTTTTTAGGTATGCCCCATGCTATGTGCTCCATGCTATGAATCCCAGCACGCCCGCCACAATCGCCGCCGCGATTGCAATTCCCAAAAAAACCCATCCCTTCAAAATTGCCGCAACGAGTTTTTCTCTTAGCCGCGAATTTTCACCGACGATTACTTCTTCTTTTTGTTTATGTTCAAGCAGCGGCACCGAATTTTTTAATTGCGCCTCCAGCTGTCCCACGCGGAAACTCGCCGCCTCAAGCTTCTCCTGCTTTTGCTTCAAATCTTTATTCGCCTCTTCGTAAAGTTCGCGGAAAACCTTTTCCTCCACATTCTCGGTCGCTACCTCCACCGCTTCCGCCATGACCGGCTCGGTTTTTCTTTTCGAAAAAGTTTCTCTTTTGATAAATGTTTTTTTTGGCAGCGGACGTTTGGCAATCTTCTCGAGGTCTTTTACATGAATGAGAATCTTGCGATCGGCAGACAACTTCGCCCTCAGTTTCCCGCGCTTCGTGTAGCGGTCGAGCGTGCGCGTGGAGATTCCCAAAAGCGCAGCGGCTTCCTCGCGAGTGGTCGTGTAAAAATCTTTTTTGGAAGGCATGCGGAAATCTACTTTTTAAATTGTAGCGGGAGGGAGAGGAATGTTCAATATTAAAGTCAGTTAGCTATTGAGTCAGCAAGTCAGCAAGTGATTAATGTAGGTTTGGAAATTGGGAAAACATTCACGAATAAAATCGTGGAGATTCGAAATGTTGTTTCCGCTTTTCAAATTGCCTGAATCATGATTCACCTGATTAAAAGATTTTCATGATTCTTTTCTTTTTTGTTCGTGCTGAAATTTTCAGTAGAGACGTTGCGCGCAACGTCTCTGCACTATCAATGAGAGATTTAAAAGATTCTTTTTTTCACACTAATTTTATTAGTTCAGCGCGAGGTTTTTATCTCGCAATCAAGTCAATCTTGTAATCAAGAAAATCAAGATTCAGACAAACCACAAACTTCCGACTCAAGTTTGGGAACTTTGAGTTTGCCAAAAAACTTTTGACAAACAGAAATTACTCCATACCAAAACACAACAAAAAGAGGCGAGGAGTTCAGTAGTGATACCAAACTCCTCGCAGGTTTGAGGCTCTCTACCTGGCATACCCGTTTTCGTCAACATAGTAGTAAAACTTTTCCCCTCCTTTGCCTCTACATTGGCGGCATTTAACTTCTGTTTTGGAATACTTTCCAGGATGTGTTCCCCATACATTTCCTCCTGTCCATCTTCCTTCTATTACACGTCCATGTCCGTTGCATGCTGGACACTCTCGCCA
>JAHISY010000078.1 GCA_018817365.1 Patescibacteria group bacterium
GAATTTTCGAGTGTATGGAAAAGGTTTCGCTGGTTTCGAGAATAGTCTCTCAGCGCTTTCGCTTGTTTTTGAGGATGGCAGCACTCTCACGAATCCCGCTTTCGTGGCGGACGGCGAAATCTTTTTTGAGAAAGGAGAAACCCTCCTCCCGTACGCAGGAGGAGTGGTGATAGAAGTAGATGAAATTTCTTCTCCGCAATTTTATTACACCGCGGTGAGTAGCTTTCCTGCAATTGCGGAAATTTATAATTTGCATGATAAAAATGGAAAAGCAGCTTTTCAAATGGATTTGAGTGGATCTTTCAGTCGTACCGGTTTGAAAATTATGCTGAATAGCCAAGAAGTCGCACTCGTCGGTTCGGAAATCGAGCTCGCTTCCGCTCCTGCCGAAAGCGGAGAAGCGTGGATTGAAATGAATGGCTGGAAAAGCAAAGTTTTCAATTATGAATTCGAAGAAGATTTGAAGCCGAAAATCACAGAAATTAAAATTAACACTACTACTCAAAAAGCAGAAATCCTCGGCAGAAATTTCGGAGACTCCGAAGGCGATTTCGGAATCTCGTCGAGCGCGGGAGAATTTTTATTAATCGATCTCGGATCGAACGAGGCGACAGCTAGAATTCCGAATGAAGCAGAGGAAGGGAGTTTCACACTCACGGTTTCAAGTAAGTGGGGCAGCTCGAATTCAGTCACCTTCACCCTCCCCGCTGCCGCGAACCAATCTTTTTATCCGCAATCAAGCATCTCCGCGCTCGAACCGTTAGAAGGTCTCGCTCCCGGGAAAAAAGTGAGGATTCATGGAGGAAATCTTTTGAATGTCTCTTCCGCGAATTTCGAAGGAAAAGAAGCAGCGGTGAAAGTTCTCGGTCTGGATGAAATCGAGGTGACGATCCCGTCCGCCGCTCCCCTCTCCGGCAAACTTTCGGTAAAAGATAAAAGCGGAGCGCTGAGCGGAGAATTCGATTACCAGCTGCTCGCGGATGAGGAACTCCAAACGCCGGCGTTTGAATTTCCGGTTACCGAAACTGCTACGGCAATTATCCAAGATGACGAGTGGCAAAATCTTTTTTCTTTCACGATGGAAAACGCCAAAAAAACTCTCACAATCGCTTTGGCTGAATTTAATTTCACAGGGAACGCTCCCCTGCCTTTCACTGATTATCAGTTGGTCGGATCCGATGGAGAAGAAATTGCGGGAGCGGAAATCGAAGTTTCGCAAAATGATAAAAAACTGTACTTGCGTGGAATCGAAGTGCCCGCCGATTTGGAAAAAACCGTTTTCACGCTGCAAGGAAAAGTATTTCGCCAACTCGAGGAGGAAAAAAGTTTCAGCTTCAAACTCTTGAATCTAATCGAGCAAGAAAATGAAAGGATCACTCGCCAAACCAAAGAAAAAACCGTTTCAATCGCCGCTGTGGATCTCACGCAGACTTTTTGCCACGAACTCTCCAGCGACGAGTGGCAGGATTGCCGACAACGTGTGCGCCGACCGACCGAAGATTTGAATCGGAGTTAGTCTTAGGAAGTTCTGGAAAATGCCAAACGAGTTGATTTGCGAAAGATTTTTTTGGCAGTCCCGACACAGTAAAGGGTTCAAAATTCAAAAATAAAAAGTTAATCCCCATCTGGCTGGGGGGGGTTAACTTCAGTTGGTGGCAATCCAAACTTCCACTTTCTACTTTCTATTTTCTACTTTCTATTTTCCATTCCTCCGCCACCACTTTTTGAATTTTATTTTCAAACTCCTCGCGCGCAAATTTCTTCGCGTGCGCGCGGATTTTGGCAGGTTGAAATTTTTTCTCGTTCGCGAATAATTCTGCCAGTCCCGCCTCCAAACTTTCGGGAGTTTGAGAATAAAAAAGAATCCCGGTCTGTTTCGGAACGACCGTCTCCGTTGCTCCACCGCGACCGAATGCAAGCACTGGCTTGCCGGCAGCCATCGCCTCGACAGGCGCAATGCCGAAATCATCCTCGCCGGGAAAAATGAAACCGCGGCAATTTTTCAGCAGTTCGGCGATTTCGGCATCCGACCGCCAGCCGAGAAACTCAATCGTGTCTCCGGCAATCGATTCGAGGAAGTCGCGCTGCGGTCCATCGCCGACGACGACCAATCTGCGCCGCAGTTTGTTGAAAACGGAAATCGCGAGATCAATCCGTTTGTAATTTGTGAGCTGTGAAACGATCAGAAAATAATTTTCGTGATGACCGCTCATCCGAATTTTGGAAACTTCGACGGGCGGGTGGACGACTTCCGCAGTAGTTCGATAATATTTCTGAATCCTTTTTTGGACAGTCGCGGAATTCGCGAGGAAGCGATCGACTCGTTTTGCCGACAGTTGATTCCAAATCCGCAAATCTTTGAGAAGGGAGTTTACGAGCAGCTTTTTGATGCCGGTAATTTTATTTTCCTGCAAATATTCTTGAGAATAATCCCACAGAAACCGCGCCGGCGAGTGACAGTAGCAAATATTTCGAGTGCGCAGCGGCGTGATAATTCCGTGCGCGAACGCCGAACTTGATGAAATCACGAGATCGTAATCGCGAAAATCCCATCTTTCGACGGCAGTGCGAATAAAAGGCAGAAGAAATTTTGGTCGGCGGCGGAGAAATTTCGGAAAATTTTGAAGCGCGGAAGTCTCCACTTTCCACGGCGGAAAAAATTTCCCGCAATTTTTTTCATCGTAAAGCAGTGTAAAAATCCGCGCAGAAGGAAATAAATCACTCAAAACTTTTGCGACTTTTTCGGCTCCACCCATGCGAGTCAGATATTCGTGGACAATCGCGATGCGAGGAGTGCTGCGCAATTTTTAATTTTAAATTTAAAATTTCAAAACAATTTTTAATTTTAGAATTTCTAAAATTTTAACTTCGACCTTGTTTTAAAATTTAAAATTCAGCATTTAAAATTAGTGCAACATTTTTTTAAACTCCTCTTCCGAAATTATTTTAACACCCAACTCCCCCGCCTTTTTGAGTTTCGAGCCTCCGCCCGCGCCCGCGACGAGGAAGTCGGTTTTGGCAGAGATGGAACCGGAGGCTTTTCCGCCGAATTTTTTGATCGCGTCTTTGATTCCTTGCCGAGAATAATTTTCAAGCGTGCCGGTCACCACGAAAGTTTGACCGGACAATTTTTGCAGCACGGTCTCCTTGCGAATCAGCTCCACCCCCACATTTTCCAATTTTTCGAGCAGCCGCAAGTTGTCCGGATTGGCGAACCAGCCAGTCAAACTTTCGGCGACTTTCTCGCCGATACCTTCGATCTCCGACCAGTCTTCGATTTTTTTATTTTTGGCGAACTCGACAAATTCGGCTAAACGAGATGTTTTAGAAGATTTTGAATTTTGAAATTCTTTCGCGATTTCAGCTGTCGCGACCTCGCCGACGAAGCGAATCCCGAGACCGAAAAGCAATTTTTCGAGACGAACTTTTTTAGCTTTTTGAAGTGAAGAAAGCAAATTTTCCGCCCGCTGATTTTGAAAAAGCGGGAGCGAGAGCAACTCATCTTTAGTGAGCAAAAATAAATCGGCGACATCTTCGACGAGCGAATTTTCAATCAAACTCATAATCACTTTCTCACCGAGTCCGTCGATTTCGAGCGCAGATTTCGAAACAAAGTGCTCAAACATTTCGCGGTGAATCGCGCCGCACGCCGAATTCGTGCAGCGGTGTGCCACCTCTCCTTCCGGTTGGATTATTTCGGAATCGCAAATCGGACAAATTTTCGGCATTTCGAATTTTTGCGCGTCGCGCAGTCGCAATTCGTGAATCACGGAAACTACTTCCGGAATGATGTCTCCCGCTTTTTGGATCACGACCGTGTCGCCGATTCGGACATCTTTTCGCGCAATTTCATCCGCGTTGTGAAGTGTCGCGCGGGAAACTGTCGAGCCTGCAACTGAAACCGGTCGGAGAATCGCGACGGGGGTGAGCACGCCGGTGCGACCGACCTGCACTTCGATGTTTTCGATCACGGTCGAGACTTGCTCGGCGGGAAATTTGAACGCAATCATCCCGCGCGGCGATTTCGCAGTGAAGCCCATTTTGGCTTGCTGCGCGAGAGAATTCACTTTGACGACAACTCCGTCAATGTCGAACGGAAGCTGTTCGCGCTGTTTTTTCCAACCGTTGAATAGTTTTTCAATTTCGGAAATTTCGTGGACGAGATGATGATGCGGCGAGACCGGCAACCCGAGTTTTTCGAAACGCGCGAGAACTTCGGCTTGCGAGCGCGGCGGATTTTGCAAGTTATTTTCTCCGAGCGTGTAAAAAAACATCGCGAGATCACGGCTGGCGGCGATCGCGGGATCGAGCTGGCGGACGGAACCCGCCGCGGCATTCCGCGGATTCGCGAATGTGAGAATCTCCCTTTTGCCAGCTGCTTTCAGCTTTTTATTTTTTTGGTGAATTTTGGTATTCAATTTTTCAAACGCCGCTCGCGGCATGAAAACCTCGCCGGAAATTTCAAGCGTCGCAGCTTCGTTTAATTTCAGCGGAATCGAATCAATCGCGCGAATCGCATGTGTGATATCCTCGCCGATCAAACCATCGCCGCGAGTAATTGCGCGCGTAAATTCGCCATTTTCATACCACACCGCGACATTCAAACCGTCGATTTTCAATTCACAAAAATATTCGGGGTTTTCGAGTGGAATAAATTTGCGGATTCTTTCTTCCCATTCTTTCAATTCTGTAATCGAAAAAACATCGCCCAAACTCATTTTACGAGTTTTGTGCGCGATCTTCGGCAATTTGCCGCTCAACGACGCGCCCACTCGCTGCGTCGGACTGTCAAAAGTAATGAACTCGGGAAATTGCGCTTCCAATTCTTCCAACTCGCGTTTCAGTTGATCGCGCGCGCCTTCGGAAACAACAGTTTCACCGCTACCGCTAAAATATTTTTGATTCCACTCCTGCAACCACTTTTTTAGTTTTGCGATCCGCTCTCTGGCTTGATTTTTATCCATATTTTTGCTAAAATAATTAGATTTCGAACTAAATTTTAACATTAAATTGGCGCCAAAAAATATGCAAAAAAATAAAAATCATTTCGAAATTGGTGAAAAAAGGTTTTTGTGGCGGCAAATAATCCAACAACCAGATATAAGCAATGAAATTTTTCAGAGAACTTCGTTGCGGATAACTTCACGCAGAAAAAAGGAAGCTGAAAATATTTCCGATAAAATCGAAGCAAAAAAGGAAGAACTTTTGCGAAATCAAGCGGAGCATGAAGAGTTGCTTGTGGAATTATCGAAACAAAACTGCGACACGCAAAAAATAGCTACATTGGTTTTGCGAGAGATAAAAAACGAATTTTTAAAAAATATCGTGAATGAAAATAATAAATTCGACAACGGTTTTTGCGATGAGAATGTCACTCGCAGCATGATCGAAAACTTATGGAAAGATTTGCAAAAGAATTTAGATGTTATTCAGTGTAAAAATTTAGCGAAAGAAGTTTTGCAAATGTTGCCGGCGATGCAGCAGGGTGATGAAAATATTCCGGAAATCCATTTCAATAATTCGCTGATGTCAGTAACATTGCAAAAAATCACACAAGTTTTTTCAGAGGAATCGGATAACGCGCGCTGGCAGAAAGCGGAAGATGATTGGAGGCAGCAAAAAAAAGGATTAGAAAAGATTTTTGCGAGCAAAAAATCAGCGGAAGAAGGCGAGCAGAATGTTGATGGCAGAGGATTGATTAAAAATAATGCGCAAGGATTTAAAAATAAAAAAATCGGGGGGAGAAACGCAGTTGAATCGTTTTTAGAAAATTTGGATGACTTGTCGCCGGAAAATCGATGGAAAATCGCTGAAAAGATTTTGAAAAGTATTGATCCGCGAAGCATTTCGGGAATTTCTCCGAATAATCTGAAAGAGCTCGCAGAATACATCGCGTCTATTGATAGAAGTTTCGCGCGAAAAATTAACCTCGAAAACCTTTTGGGCGCTCATAAAACAAAAACTGTCGATAAACCGAAAAAATCTTGGTGGTCGCTGATTGCCGATTTTTTCAAAAATAAATTAGTTTGGTTGCTGTTGTTATTTTTGGTAGTGGTTGTTGGTTTTTTAATTTTCGAAAATTTCTCCAAGGTTGAAAACCTTTAAATAACAAAGAACAAAATGCAAAAAAATAAAAATCATTTCGAAATTGGTGAGCGGAGGGTTATTTGGCAAAAAACTGGAGCAGAAAATGTCGCGCAAATGGCGCAACAGATTGACGCTGATTTAAAAGAAAAAAAAATTGATTTGAGCGATGCAGAGAAAACAAAAATTGCTGAATACAAAACAGAAGAGAAAGAAATTATTTTTTGGAGTCAAAAAGAGCGCGAAAAGTTTGCGAAAAGTTTGCTGAATAATGATGGCACAAAAAAAAGCGCGGAAGAAATTGTAAAATTAATTAACGCGGAGATTCAGAACGAATTATTTGAAACAAAAATGGATACGGAGGCGAAAGATTATGAAGGCGATGATGACGAAAATGATAAAGAAGAAATCGATGAAAATAAAACGCGCGACATCATCGAAAATGCGTGGGCGAATGCGACGAAAAATTTGAATGACACTCAACGCGCAAAATTAAGCACAGCTGTTTTACCGCTGATAAATGCTGCAGATAAAAATTCTGGAGCTAAAGGAGACGAAAAACATGAAATATTTAAAAATGTAAAAGATCGAACAGGAATTGGTTTCCCCATGTTCAGAGAAGATTTAATGATAACAGGAGAAGAAGCAGTTAAAATTTCTCAATTTATTAAAATTGAGGCGCACAAAATGGAAAAAGAGCCTAAAGATGCCACGGAAAATGTCACTGAAGCAAAAAAAACAAGTGAAGAGTGGCAAGAACAAAAAACAAGTGCAGAAAATGTTTTGAAAGAAAATTATCAAACTCCTGATTGGCACAAGAAACCAGTTACGAAAATTCATCCTAATGTTCAAAAAAATATTGAAGAAAAATTCAAAAATTTACAAAGCATTGAGGAGCTAAAAAAACTCGGCATTAATTTGGATTTAGAGAAAATGAAGAAAAGTTTGGGAATAATTTTAAGCACACGCTTGGGAGAAAATACAATCGAAAACGCCATCAACCAATCTGCGACTGAAAATCTCGCCAAAAAAATTGAAGCTCGTCAATCAAATATTGTTCGATGGGTAAATGAAAGATATAGCAATGACGCGCCGAAAGTTCTCGCAAAAACTTTCGAATTAAAAGGAATTGCAAAAGATGATGAAAAAGCTATTTTAGAATATCTCGCTTTTGGAAATGTGGAAACAGATATGAGAGCAGCCGAAAAATATTTCGAAGCTAATAATAAATTAAATTCTAATGAAATAGTGCAAACAGATGAAAAAATAAAAGCGGAAGAGATAAATAAAAATTTAGAAGTCGAAAACAATAAAAATAATCCCGATGACGCCGGTGAGGAAGCTCTCGGCGGTTTTCAAAAGGCTTTGAAATCCTTTTCAGAAGTTTTTAAACAAGCTAGTTTTACGGCAGGACTCGGAAAACTTTGGGAAGCCGTAATGCATCTTTGGGAAGCTGTGATTGATGGAAAAGCATGGCTCGGGGGATTTATCATAAAAAATATTCCGCACGGAATGGAAGAAAGCGAAATTTGCCCGGATTTTTTGAAAAAATGGATTGAAGATGGAAGAAAAAATCTCAAAAATAAAGAAATGAAAGATATGTCTGCAGTTTCCATACTGTTGAAACTGAAACCGGCAGATTTTCACATCGTTGAAGATTTGAAAAATATCACTGTTGTAAAACTTTTGGATGCAAAACCAAATGATTTAAATAAATTTGTGGAAGGAAAAGAAATCGACATTAGTGTCGCGCAACTTGCGACGATCAAAGGAAGACTTGTTGGAAAAAGCATTGATACGAGATCCGGCGAGGCAAGTTTATCTGTCTATGATTTTTTGAAAAAGAAAAAAAGTGAAAAAAATTATCTCAATCCAAGTTCTTAAATTTATAAATGTTTCTCTTCCAAAAAAATCTCGCGGAAATAAAACCAAACCGCCTCGTCTGGAATATCGATCAAAATCCGGCACGCCCGGTTATAGATTTGCCCGAAACTAAAAAAGAAAATCCAAACAACAATCAAAAACCTGAAACATTCAAACCACCAAAAAGTAATGAGTTGGAAACAACACATCGGGAGCAGGAAAAAAATGATCCGGTACAAACAAAAAAAATGCAAAAAATCGAACAACAACTCGGAATTCATGAAATTCCAAAAGAGTTAAAAAATCTTTCTCGTGCCGAGATTCGCAATCTCGAACGCAAAAATCCTGAACTGCTTTTCAAAACCTGCTTTTGGAAAATCGAGGAAAATGGCTCACTCACTCCAATCGAAAAACCAGAGGAACTGAAAGCTGGCGAAAATATCCGATTTTCTGTAGAAGATGCGGGAACGAAAAACAAACATCTCGAAATGGGAGCCGGTCTGCGCACGCTCCCAGAAAAATTCAATGTGGTGCGAATCAGAGAAGAAAAATTCTATCGCATTTATTCCGGCGGTCCCTTCGTGGATGCCGAGGGAGATTATCGCGCGGTCCGCACGCACGAAAAAGAAATTATTACACTAACAGATGAGTCTGTTCCAGTAGAGATTAAAAATGGGATTAAAAAACACAGCAGTGATTATCATGCAACCGATGCGGCAAACTTGATTTCTGAATTCGCCAAAAATGCGGAAGATTTGAGTTCGGCGGAATTCAAAGGAAAGATTGAAAAAGCTCGCGCAGAAAATCCAGAACTCATAGATTATTTGAATGTTTCAAAAGAAGATTTGGCTCGATTGCAACTTGGAGAAAAAGGCAGTCGCAGCATGCGGAATAATAATCCGGGCAACTTGAAATTCATCGGGCAAGCGGGAGCAATCGGCGCGGATGAGAAGAATTTTGCGCGTTTCGCCACTCTCGAAGCTGGAGTCGCCGCTCATAAAAATCAAATCAGAATTGATGCAAAACGTGATTTCACCGTTCTTGAATTTACTCAAAAATATCTCGGCATGACACCGGGCGGAAAAACTACAAGCACGGCTGAAGGCGATGCGCTCGCTTACGCTCGCGCAATTTCTGATAATCCAAATGTAAAACTAAAAGATTTAAATATCAATGCAATCCAAAAAGCCATGCAAAAATACGAAAGCTGGGAAGGTCCCGAAAATCTAAAATCATAATTTCAAACAAAAATGTCTGACCAAAACCAAAACTCCCGTTCGACAGGTTCCCCGCAAGCAAATTCGGGACAGACAGGGCAAACCAGTTTCACTCCCCTTCCCGATGAAACTCATTTGGCGAATTCTCAAAGTGGTGGTGGAACTCCGTTCGCGCAAACCGGGATTAAGCAAATTGCGATCAAACGCGCCGACATCGAAAAATTCGACATCGCGGAAGAATTCGTAAAGCAAAATCCTGCACTAATCGATTTGATTCTCAAAACAGAATCAATGAAAGACGAAGAGCGCAAATATTGGTTTCAACTGCTGCCGATCATGAGCGCGGAGCAAATCAAAAAGTTGCAAAACATTTTGCAAAATGAAAAAGATCAACTCGAGGAATTGGATAAAAAATATGAAGCGGAAGTATCGAAATTAAACGAAAATAAATCGAACTGGAGTCCGCAAAAATTCATCGAAAAGAGAAAACAGATTGAAAAAAATGAAAAAGCACACGAAACGGATGAAAAAGATGCAGAGAAAGATATTTTAGATCAGTTGGAGAACCTTTAAAGTAAGAAGTAAAAAATTATTTAAAAATTGTAAAAATCTAAAATTTAAAAATTAAATTAATAAATGAAAACACAAAAAACATTTCAAAACTTTTCTGAAACTTTCGCGCGAGAGCAAAGGTTGATTTTTGAAAGCGCAAAAAATGCAGGCGCGGATGCAAGCGGCGAAAGCGGTGAAGAAGAAATCAGCACAGACTGGAGCAAGCATAAAAGTAATGAAGCGTTTGCAAAAGCTCTCGATAAATTGGTGAAGCAAGGAAAAATCGATGAGCAAAAGAAAAAAGAATTGCTCGCGCATGGACGGGAGGCGCGTCGTCAAGCAGAGGATAGTGAGAAAAAAAAGTCGCGCGAAAAAAATACATTCGCGAAAATTGAAGAATTAAAAAATAAAAAAAAGTGGCAGCAAAAAATCGCCGAAAGCACGGTAGAATCTTTCAAAAAAGGATATTTGGATAGCGTGGAAGAGCTGCGCCAGAATGTGCGCGAGCAAATCGAAGAAGAACTCGGCATTAAATTTGAAGCGGAAGATGAAAAAGTCGCGAAAGAATTCATCGCGCTCGAACAAATGATTTGGCGGAGAGTGGAGAGCGTTTTGGGTGAAAAAAAAATTGCCGACATTTTGAATACGATCGAACGAGACAAAAAACGCGCGAGGGATTGCTACGCGAGATTGGGTGGAATTTTTCGCGATGAAAAGAAAAAAGAGTTCTTGAAATTTTTGAAAAAGAAAGAAATTCCCGCAAAAGTAAAAATGGACATCAATTCGCTATTGGTTTTTTCCAAACAATATGAACACGGAAAAGAATGGAACGAAAACACGATGATGATCGGAATCGTGCAGACCGGAGAATTGCGCGACTTGGAATTGGTTTTGATCGCGGTGGAAAAATTGTACGAGAAATGGGACGGCGCCAAAATTCAAAAACGCGAAGACCTTGACAAGAGTTTCGCGGATTATGAAAAGCGAC
>JAHISY010000004.1 GCA_018817365.1 Patescibacteria group bacterium
CCGAGCATTGTTTCCGGACGCGTCGTCGCGACGCAGACCGAACGATCGGTGGCTAAAACAAAGTAGCGAATGAAATAAAGATTCCCCTCTTCCTCACGGTGCTCGACCTCGATGTCGGAGAGAACGGTGCGGCAGCGGGGACACCAATTAACGAGTTTTTTGTCGCGATAAATTAATTTTTTGTGAAAAAGCTTCACGAAGGCATGCGCCACCGCACGCGAGCAGTCCTCGTCAAGCGTGAAAGCCTCGCGGCTCCAATCACAGCTCGCGCCCATTTTGCGAATTTGTTCGACAATGCGAGAATGGTATTTCTCTTTCCACTCCCACACTTTTTCGAGAAATTTTTCCCGCCCCAAGTTTTCACGAGAAATTCCTTTTTCGAGTAGTCTTTTTTCAACCACATTTTGTGTGGCAATCCCCGCATGATCTGTGCCCGGCAGCCAGAGCACATCCCGCCCTTGCATTCGCTCGAAGCGCGCGAGAATGTCTTCAATCGTAAGTGTGATCGCGTGACCAAGATGGAGCGCGCCGGTCACATTCGCCGGAGGCATCATCATTGTGAAAACTTTTTTCTTCGCTTTTCCTGTGGCTTTTCCAATTTCAGCCTTTTCCCATTTTGCGGAGATTTTATTTTCTATTTCTTCCGGAATGTAAGCTTTCGCAATTTCTTTCATCTGCGGAATGATACCGAAAAATCGGATTTTAGAGAAGTTTAGATGAACAAAAAATGTGTATCGTGGCTTTTGGAAGGTAAAAAAGAAGCGTTATCTGTGAGTTTACAAAAAATCTATTTTATGTGAGAATGACAGACATTAAATTCTTACTCTCAAAAAAGCGATATTGAATCAACAGCGAGCGAAACAAAATCGCCTTGACGATTGATTAAATTTACGATTATTCCGACTGATTGGATTTTGGATTTTGAAAAATCAACCCCAGGGGTTGAAAGTTAAGGGGTTGAAAGTTAACCCCCTAGATATCTAGGGGGTTAACTTCCTTCAGCACAGCCTGCGCCGCCGCGAGCCGCGCGATTGGAACGCGGAAAGGCGAGCAGCTCACGTAATCCATCCCGACGCGATGGCAAAATTCGACACTCGCCGGATCGCCGCCATGTTCTCCGCAGATTCCGCATTTCAATTTTTTGTGATCGGTGCGCCCTCGCTGAATCCCCATTTTGACCAGCTCGCCCACTCCCCGCTGATCGAGCGAAGCGAACGGATCGGCATCGAGAATCCCCTCTTCGATATATTTTGGAATGAATTTCGGCGCGTCATCACGGCTGAAACCGAAAGTGAGCTGGGTAAGATCGTTCGTGCCGAAGCTGAAAAACTCCGCTTTCCGCGCAATTTTCCGCGCCCGCACGCACGCCCGCGGAATTTCAATCATCGTCCCGACGGCATATTTCAGCCGCACTTTTGATTTCTCGATAATCGCGTTGCCCATCTTGCGAACGATTTTTGCGAGAATGAAAAACTCCTCCATCATCCCGATGAGCGGGATCATGATTTCGGGGATCACTTCAATTTTTTCTTTTTTCAGCCGAACCGCCGCCTCAAAAATCGCGCGCGATTGCATCTCGACGATTTCGGGATAATTCACCATCAACCGCGCGCCCCGCATTCCCATCATCGGATTTATTTCGTGGAGAAAAGCCATCCGCTCGCGAAGCTTCTTTTCGGGAATTTTGAGATCCTTTGCGAGCAGCTTAATTTCTCGATCTTCCTGCGGAAGGAATTCGTGGAGCGGCGGATCGAGCAGGCGAATTGTCACCGGCAGACCCCGCATCGCGCGGAAGATTTTGTAAAAATCATCGCGCTGATATGGAAGAAGTTTCGCGAGAGCCTTTTTTCGCTCGGCAACATCCTCCGCGACGATCATCTCGCGCATCGCGAGAATCCGCTGCGGCTGAAAAAACATATGTTCCGTCCGACAGAGTCCGATTCCTTCCGCGCCGAAACTGCGGGCGAACTCCGCGTCATGGGGAGTATCCGCGTTCGTGCGAACTCGAAGTTTGCGGAATTTATCAGCCAACTTCATCAGCTGCGCAAAGTCTTTGTCGAGTTTCGGTTCTACGGTTTTAATTTTTCCGAGAATCACCTCGCCCGTCCCCCCGTCGAGTGTGATAATTTCACCCTCACGGATTGTCTTACCATTCGTCACGAATTGCTTTTTTTCCGAATCAATTTCAATCATTTCCGCGCCGGCGATGCAGCATTTCCCCATCCCGCGTGCGACAACTGCTGCGTGCGAAGTCATTCCACCACGAGCGGTGAGAATCCCACGTGCCGCATTCATCCCATGAATGTCTTCCGGCGAAGTTTCCTTCCGTACGAGAATAACCTTTTTGCCGGCGTTGCCCAATTTTTCCGCTTCGTCGGCAGTGAAAACGACCGCCCCGCATGCCGCGCCGGGTGATGCTGGCAGTCCTTTTGCGATGATAATTTTCTTCGCTGTCGGATCGAGGGTGGGATGCAAAAGTTGATCGAGCGAGTACGGATCGACGCGGAGCACCGCCTCTTTTTCAGAAATCATTTTTTCGCGAACAAGCTCAACGGCAATACGAACCGCTGCCCGCGCCGTCCGCTTGCCGGTGCGAGTTTGGAGGAGAAAAAGTTTCCCGCGTTCGATTGTGAATTCGAGATCCTGCATATCGCGGTAGTGGCATTCCAATTTTTTATAAATCTTTTCCAATTCCGCGTAAATTTTGGGATTCTGTTTTTTTAATTTTGAAATCGGCTGCGGCGTGCGAATGCCGGCGACGACATCCTCGCCCTGCGCGTTCATCAGATATTCACCGAAAAACTTCCGCTCACCCGTCGCCGGATCGCGCGTGAATGCCACGCCTGTTCCGGAATCGTTGCCAAGATTGCCGAAAACCATCGCCTGCACATTCACCGCCGTGCCTTTCAAACCGGTGATTTTATTCATCTCGCGATAATAAACCGCGCGCGGATTATTCCAGCTGCGAAAAACTGCTTCGATCGAAAGCTTCAGCTGTTCGTGCGGATCTTGCGGAAAATCTTTTTTAATCGAAACGTGGACAACTTTTTTGAAAATACCGACAAGTTTTTTCAAATCTTCCGCACCGAGGTCGACATCATTTTTGACTTTTTTAGAATTTTTCATTTTCTCCAATTCCGCCTCGAATTTCTCGTGCGAAACTCCAAGTACCACATCGCCAAACATTTGGATGAAGCGGCGGTACGCGTCCCATGCGAACCTTTCATTTTTTGAAATTGCCGCCAAACCTTCGACGGAACGATCATTCATCCCGAGATTGAGAACCGTATCCATCATCCCCGGCATCGATATTGCGGCGCCGGAACGGACGGAGACGAGCAGCGGATCGGCAGAATCTCCCAACTTCTTTCCCATTTTTATTTCTAATTTTTTGAGGTGCGCTTCTATATTTTTCATCAAACTGGCAGGCAATTTTTTGGACTTCGCATATCCCGCGCACACCTCAGTGGTGATCGTGAATCCCGGCGGCACCGGAATTTTCAACCCGCTCATCTCCGCGAGATTCGCGCCTTTCCCTCCGAGAAGGTCTTTCATCGAAGCGTTGCCTTCAGTGAAGTCGTAAACTTTTTTCATAAAATAAAAATTAAAAAGTAAAAACAAAAACTCCGCAAAAATCGGAGGCGGAGTAAATTTTTTGAAAGCATGTTCGAAGTTGAAAAGATTTTGTAATCCTTATTCTCCTTACAATCCTTATGAACTTTATTATCCTTCCTCAAAGTGCGGAGATTTTAGCGAGACAAATCGATACGAGCAACTCGAAAAGTTGAGTAAAATTTTTGCGCTAAAATTCTTATTTGAATAATTTTTCAAATTTTTTGCTAAAATTAAAATATGATCACCCCTTTCCAAAGATACATTTTATCAGCACTTTCCCGCGCAAAGTATGATTTTGACGAAGATTCGAAAATTTATGTTGCTTCGATTCCGCAACTGCCGGGAGTAGTGGCGCAAGCAAAAACTATCGAAGCGGCGCGTGCTGAATTAGCGGAGGTGGTGGAAGATTGGGTTTTAATTGCATTGCAATTTGGAGATGCGATTCCCATGATTGGCGGTGTGAAAATTCATCAGATTGATTCGAGGAAAAGAAATCGCACTCTCACGCATGCCTAAAGTCCCGCCGATTAAACGCAAAGAATTCGTTCGCAAACTGAAAGCTCTCGGTTTTGATGGACCTTTTGCGGGCGGGAAGCATGAATTTTTGAGAAGAAATGATGGGCTAAAAATCACAATTCCCAACCCTCATCAAAAAGAAATTTCAGGAGTTTTACAAAAAATTATTCTCACGCAAGCAGATATTTCCGTGGAGGAGTTTCTGAAAATTTAGTTTTGACAATACAAATAAAAATCCACCCTCTATTTTCCAATATCCAACTTCCAGCGGAGGTTGAGTAAAATTTTTGCGCTAAAATAGCTTTGCGATTGCTTCGAATTAAAACAATCTTGAAATTTTAAAAGTCATGCAAATCTCCTTTTCTCAAGTCTCGAAATTCGTGTGGAACTATCTCCGAAATAATCCAGCGTGGCTCGCAGGAGTGTTGATTTTAATTGTTTTGCAAACGGTTGCGGAAATTATGATGCCGCAACTTTTCGGAATGTTTGCCGATACTCTCGCCAAAAATTCGAGCAACCCGATCGCCGGTTTGCCGGAAATTTGGAAAATTTTAGTTTTAATCGGAATCACTGGAATTTCTTATTGGACTTTTCATAAAGGCAAAAATATTTTTTGGGATTGGCGGTGGCTGCCAATGATGAAAAAAATTCAGCAAGACGCGCTTTTCAAAGTTCAAAGATTTTCGACCGACTGGCACATTAATTCTTTCGCTGGCGCGACGGTGCGAAAAATCACCCGCGCAGTTTGGGCAGCTAATTCTTTCGTCGATCAATTTTTATTTACCTTTATTCCGCTCTCGATTTTAATTCTTGGAATGATCGGAGTGATGTTTTGGCGATGGAAAATGATGGGACTCATTCTCACGGGCGGCGCAGTTATTTACACTCTTTTCAGCATTTTGATTGCTAAATATTTTATCGCGCCGAGAGCCCGTGCCGCGACTCAAGTTGACACGAAACTCGGCGCGTCGCTCGCCGACTCAATCTCCTGTAACTCGACGGTGAAAATTTTCGGACGGGAAAATTCGGAAGACAAAATCTTTGAACGCATTGTTGAAAAATGGAGGAAAAAACATTGGAAATTATGGCTTATTTTTAATTTAACCGACATCTCGCAAGCTTTTATAATGACCGCTTTAAAATTCGGACTTTTGATTCCGGCAGTCTGGCTTTGGGCTGAAGGTCTCGCGACGGTCGGTGACGCGGTTTTCGTTTTGGCAAGTTACAATCTCGTTTCCGCCCATCTGCGCCACATCGGCGAAAGAATTCGGGAAACTCAAAAATCAGCGAATGAAATGGAGGATATCGTGGAATTCAGCCTAATGCCATTTTTTGTGGCGGATGCGAAGGGCGCGAAAAATTTGGAAGTTCGAAAAGGTGAGATTGAATTGCGGAATGTTAATTTCCGGTATTCGAATCAGCAGCGCGCTATTTTCAAAAACCTCTCACTGAAAATCAAAGCGGGCGAAAAGATTGCGCTCGTCGGTCGTTCCGGCGGCGGGAAGACGACTTTTGTGAAACTTTTGCAGCGGTTGCACGATTTGAATTCTGGAAAAATTGAAATCGACAGGCAAGATATTTCGCGAATCACGCAAAAAAGTTTACGGCGAGCAATCGGACTTGTGCCGCAAGACCCGATTCTTTTTCATCGCAGCCTTGCTGAAAATATTTCGTACGGTCGACCACAATCAACTTTGCCGGAAATTCGAGCGGCGGCACGACTCGCCCACGCGGATGAATTTATCTCGAAATTGCCGAAAAAATACGACACACTCGTCGGTGAACGAGGAGTGAAACTGAGTGGCGGCGAGCGGCAGCGCGTGGCAATCGCGCGGGCGATGCTCGCGGACACGCCGATCTTGATTTTGGACGAAGCGACCAGCAGTCTCGATTCTGCCAGTGAAAAATTGATTCAAGACGCGCTGAAAAAATTGATGGAAGGTAAAACTGTGATCATTGTGGCGCACCGTCTCTCGACGATCCGATCGGCGGATCGCATCCTCGTTTTTGAAAATGGAGAAATCATAGAAGAAGGCACTCATTTCCAACTGCTGCGGAGAGACGAGGGAATTTACCGAAAACTGTTTGAATTGCAGGCGGGCGGATTTATCGGAGAGTGAGCGGATAAGTCGTTGAGCCATCAAGTCAATAAGTCGTTGAGTTGAAAATTTTGTCAGCGATGAGAAGAATTTTAAGTTTTAAATTCCCGTCTTCACGAGGACAAGTTTTAAAACAATTTTGAATGTTTGTTTCGCGTACGCGGGGCAAGCGTGCAATAATTATTTCTCAAACCGTAGGCGCGATTCACCAATCGCGCAAGGTGGTAAAATTTCCGCGTGAAGAAAATAGAAAAAATCAGTGACAGAATAATTTTGCAGGGCTTAGGAGAAGTTTTGGAAGAGAAAGATAAAATATGGGCAAAAGGCAACTTGAAAAAAGAAACAATTTTTCTTTTAAAGAATTATCAAAAAAGTTTAAACTAGTCCATATATTTTTATTATTTTTTTTAAAAACCAAACATTGTGCCAAACCAACCACAAAACCCGAATCAAGATTCAGGGCAAAATCAAGAGCAATTGCCTAAAAAAGAGCCATTCTCTCTAATGACTGTCAAAACGCTTTTAGTCGTTTTGATTTTCACCGCGCTGGGGACGATTATTATCGGAGGAGGATATTTGATAATGAGTATGTCTAAAACAGATAATTCGATAATATCTCCAGCAGGTAAAACTCAATGTAAAATTAATTCTGATTGCGGGCTTGTTTATGTTGGTCAAGATGTATGTCCGCCATGCGATACTTTGTCGGAAAAATACCAATGTCTTAACGCGAGTGAAACTAAAAAAATAAGAGACAAATGGAATAAATTTGATCCTGTCTTATGCACGCCTTGTCCCACTGAATTTATTAACAATAGATATGTCTGTGAATGTAAAAATGGAAAATGCGAGAAGGTCAAAGAAGAGTTGGTCGAGGAAGTGATTATTACCACAGACAAAGCAGAATATCAAACTGGCGAGGAAGTGAAATTGACGATTGAGAATAATTTACAAGAGAATATATTTGGAACGCTTGAAGTAGAAATTTACAAAAAGAATGAGTGGAATCTTTTAGTAGGAGATATTAATTATGATTGTGAAGTTTATAGATTCGTTAGTCAGGCGCCTTTGATTATTGAAGCATATAAAACTAAGGAATATGAATGGAATCAAAAAACAGGGTTGTGCGATGATTTATTATTAGATACAAAATTAAGATTTAAAACAGAATTATTCAATAATCCCAGTGATATGCGAGAAAGGATTTATTACTCTAATGAATTTACAATAGGGGAAATTCAAGAAGTGTCGCTAACCACAGACAAAATAGAATATCAAACAGGCGAAACAATAGAAGTAACCATTAGAAATAATTTTGATTTTCCTATTTATTATGAAAGCCCTTGCGCTGGGTTTTTAAACATTTTTAGATATGACGGAAACGGATGGATGTATGTAAATGACTTCAGTTTAGATATATGCTTCTTAAATATTCAAAAATTAAAGCCGGGTCAAGACAAAACATTCCAACTAACTTCAAATATGTATGATTTTCCTGATAGAGATCAGAGATATAAAGCTCTTATGCGTTATAGTTTGAGCAGTATATCATCTGATAAAATATCATGGGAGCAAGTAAAAGATCAAATGATTGAGGTTTATTCCAATGAATTTACAATAAAAAGTGATTTGGTTGGGACTGGAGGATCGGACAAATGCAATGAGATGGAAAAAGAAATCAATAATATGATTGAAGAAATAAAATATTGCGAGTCAGATGACGATTGTATTTTAGACAAACCTGCTTTATGGGGCAGTGATTGTATTACTGGATGTTATTTAATTAGAAGCAATTTGTTTAATGATGGGGAATATTTATCTTTAATTCAAGAAAAAGTTAATCAATATCAAGATAAGTGCGAATATTGCCAGCTTGAATGCCCGGTTCCGCCGGAGCAGAAAGACATTAAGTGCCAAAATAACAAATGCGTGGATGCGAGATTTGCTAAAACAACTTTAAATGAAATTTTAGGAAAAGAAACTTTAGGTGTTGATGATTGGGATTGGGATAGCGGGCAGGATTGCTACGGCTTTACTAAGGCGGAGGATTGCCAGGTCATTGAATGGCCGGCGGATTGCGGATGCAGAAAAGCCGGAATAGAGAATTGCTATGAGTGCATTGCTGAGAAAGATAAAGATGCCACAATTTGCGAAAATATTGTTTTAGACAATCAAATTGAAGAAGATTTCTGGAAGGATAATTGCTATTGGCGAGTGGTAATCGCGTTAAATAAAGTTGGAATGAATAATAAAATTAATTTTTGCGACAAATTTTCAGGAGAATATAGAGAATCATACAAAGAAGAGTGTTTGAAATTAGCTGAATAAATCAAAGAAAGATAAAATGATGACGAAGAAACAGAAATCATTTTTTAATATTTTTATTTCCGCGTGAAGAAAATAGAAAAAATTCTGAAATACCTGCCGTTCGTTTTTATTTTCCTTCTTTTTTTTCTCGCGCCGATAGACACCGATCTTGGCTGGCATCTCCGTTACGGCGAGTATTTTTGGCAGACTGGCGAATTTCTCCGTGAGAATACACTCACTTATTTTTTGAAAAATTATGAATGGTCAAATTCGTACTCGCTCTACCAGCCGCTCGTTTTCGGAATTTGGAAGCTCAGCGGCTTGACCGGAATTGCTGCGGCGAGCGGAATCCTCGGAGTTTTGATTTTTTGGATTTTTGGAAAAATCAATCCGCGGCTCACCAAAATTAATTTGCCGCTTTTTCTCGCGGCAGTATTTTTTGGCTGGAATGTTTTTGCGCTCGGATTTCGCGCGCAAATTTTTTCGATTCTCGGGGTGGTGGCGACTTTTTGGTTGCTCGGAAAATCGGTTGCGAACCGGAAGCTACTTTTTTGGTTTCCGGTAATTTTTATCGTGTGGGCGAATTTTCACGGCGGGTTCGTTTTGGGACTGCTGCTGCTCGGATTTTTTACTGTTAATTCCTTTTTTACTGATCGGAAAAATTCGCTGCCGCTTGCCGCTGCCACGATTATTTCGACCGCCGCGGCGTGCGCGAATCCGTACGGCTGCAATATTTTCGCAGAGGCGTGGCAGCACGTCGAAGTCCCGCTGGAAAATTTAATCGCGGAATGGGTACCGCCCTCCCCGCTCGCGCAGTCGCTAATTATCACTGCTGTCGTAATTTTAATTTTCGGAATTTGGCAGAGTCGCAACCGTGAGAAAATTTTTTGGAGTCTCGCGCTCGCGGCATTCGCTTTTCTCGCGTTCGGCGCGAAACGGCATCTTCCGATTTTCGCGTTCGCTGGAATACTCGCGCTCGCGGAAATTTTTGCGGAGGAATTCCAAAAAATCGAGAGCGGCAAATTTCCCGCGCTCGTTCGGAATTTGTTGTTGATTTTCGGCGTTCCGTTTTTGATTTTTGTGAATCTGCCCGCAAACCTCGCGCCGCTCCGCAGCGCGGAAAATTACTGCCATAATATTCCGCGGAACTACCCCTGCGAGGCGATTGATTTTTTGGCTGCTCGAAAAACGGTCGGCAAAAACATTTTTAGCCAGTTCGAGTGGGGCGGATTTTTGGAATGGCAACTGCCGCAAAATCGTTATTTCGTGGACGGTCGGATGCCGGCGTGGTCGACAGAGAACGGTAAAAGTCCGTACACGATCTACCTCGAAATAATCCAAGCGCGACGCGGCTGGCAAAATCTCCTCGCAGAATACGAGACCGATTTACTGCTTATCGATCGCGGAACTTTTCTCGATCTGGAATTGCAAAAAAATAAAAATCTCGGCTGGCGGGAAATTTTCCGCGGAGAGAGGGGTGTGATTTACGAAAAAAACAGCTCAACTTCCAACGAATGATAAAATCCGCGCATGCAAAGAAAATTCTTCCTTTTTCGCCCGCGTTTCGTTTTCCTCGCGGTGATTTTGATTTCCGTGATTGGAATTTTTGGAATCAATTTCCACGTCGCGAGCAATGCGGAGGGAAAAATTTTTCGCGAAGCGGAGGAGCTGCCGCAAAAGGAAGAGTTCTCGCAGAAAAAAGTCGCTCTCGTTTTGGGTGCGGGGATCAAACAGGACGGAAGCTTGAGTGATGTCTTAGTGGACAGACTGGAAAGTGTTTTCGAACTTTACGCGCTTCGAAAAGTGAGGAAGATTATCGTGAGCGGAGACAACGGCAGCGTGAATTACGATGAAACGAATGCGATGCGCGACTACCTTCTCGAGAGAGGAATTCCGCCTCGCGACATCTTCACCGACTATGCCGGGTTCGATACTTTTGATTCAATCTTTCGCGCGCAGGAAATTTTTGGAGCGGATGAGTTGATCATCGTGAGCCAAGAGTTTCATCTCCCGCGCGCGCTTTTTCTGGCAAAAAGTTTGGGAATCGAAGCGGTCGGCTTCTCTGCAAATTTGCGAGAATATCAGAACGCAAAGAAAATGCGACTGCGGGAAACCTTCGCGAACGTGAAAGCTGTTGGAGATGTTCTTTTTAACTCTCAACCGAAATTTCTCGGCGAAAAAATCTCGATTGAGGGCGACGGGAGAGAGAGCTGGGATGAGAAGAATTTCTAATTTTAAGTTTCAAATTTTAAAACAATTTTAAATATTTGTCCCGCGGACGCGGGATTAAAAAAATGAAGCGAAGCTTCTCCAAACTTTTGAATTTTAAATTTTGAATTTTAAATTTGCTTCCCATCCTGCCGCGCGATATTTTTCCGCTTCGAGTGAAGGATCTTCGGCAGCGATAATCCCCCGCCCGACGATGATCACATCCGTCCCAGCCTGAATCGCTTTCTCCGGCGTGTTGTAAGTTTGACCGAGATCGTCGCAACCCGCCGCTAATTTAATTCCTGGTGTAAAAATCATAAAATCATCCCCCGCCACCTGCCGAATTTTGCGGAGAATTTCCGGCTTGTCGCTCGAACCGATGAAACCGACGACAAAGTCAGAATTCGCTTTCGCGATTTCGACAGTTTTGAGCGCATAATCTTCAGTAAAAAGATTGCCCTCGGGCGTCATCTGCGCGAGGAGAATCAGTCCGGACTTTTTATTAACTTTCCGCAAACCGTCGACAATCCCCTCTCCCACGATCGAATGTGCGTTGATCAAATCCGCCCACTCGGCAATTTTGTAAATCCCGCCGCTGAATTGAAGCGAAACGGTGTTGCCGATGTCAGCAAATTTGCGATCTTCGAAAATGAGAAAGTTTTTACGGTCGGCAATCTCTCGCAGTTTTTTCGGAAACTCAGAAGTGAAATCATCGAGAATATCGACGTGAGTTTTGAGAACGCAAATTTTGTCACCAATCTTTTCCGCGAGTTCGAGAATTTTTTCCGCTGAAGAAATGTCTGCCGCGACGGTCAAATTCGACTTTTTGGCAGCGATAATCTCGCGTAATTTTGTGATGATTGGATTCATTTTTTAGAAAAGTTAGCGAACCAACCCGAGGGGTCGGCGGAAAATTCGAGAACCGCTTTCTTCTCGTCGTCGGAAATTTCGAGCTGTCCGACGATCGCGGTGAAATTCGTGAGCGTCCACCATTTCACCTCCGCCTCTTCGAGCCGCGCCGCCGCTTTTTCAAATTCGTAAGTCGAGATCGCGACCACGCCGACGACCTCCGCGGAAATTTCAGAACGTAACGCCGCGACTGCCTTCACTGTCGATCCGGCTGTAGAAAATAAATCCTCGATTACGAGCACTTTTGAATTTTTTTCGAGCGAACCCTCGACTTGTTTGCCAGTGCCGTGGTCACGCGGTTCGAGGCGAACGTACACGAACGGTTTTTTCAGCCGATCAGCGACGAGCATTCCGAATGCAATCGCGCCGGTCGCCACGCCAGCAACCGCGTCGAATTCAATCCCGCTTTCCTTAATTTTTTGGAGAAAGCCAGCCAGAATCTCCTCCCGCGCATCGACGGAAGAAACGAGTGCGCGGTTGTCGCAATAAATCGGCGAGCGGATTCCGCTGGTCCACGTGAATGGCTCTTCGAGATTAATTTTCACCGCGCCCTTTTCGAGCAAAAGTTTCGCGATTTCGTCGGCGAGCATTTTGGAGGGATTATTTTTAGGAGTTTAACAAAAAATAAAAGAAATCATTCGCGCATAAAAGACAAGTCAAGTTGACTTGCAAAGTAGTCTTGAGCTAAAATAAAATGCTTTCAAATGAAAACTATGAAAAAGTCACGCAACACATATCGTCGCGGAATTTTGACCTTTATTTCTTACCCAACAAAGGAAAAAACTTATGTTGTTGCATTCAGGGAGTTAGGACTTTTGGTCGAGGAAAAAGATCGCGAGTTTGCCAAATTAAAACTTTTAGCACAAGCAAAAATTTATTTGGAAAGTGTCAACAAAGAAAAACTTGGGGAAGATCTTTTAAATAAATCTTTACCAAAAGAAATTGAAGTCGAGTTTTCCGAGTTCAGAAAAAAGACAATTAACTCTAGGAGAAAATCAGAATCAAGTAGTTTCGAACAATTTGAATTAGAGATTGGCAAAGTGATTAATGGTAATAAACTTAATTCTTGCTTTGTTTGATGGGAACGCCAGTTTTAAAAAATTGGACGCCAAAAGAAGTTTTCAGTTTTTTAGAAGCAAACGGATTCGAAGCAAGAAGCGGTAAGGGCGACCATAAGGTTGTTCGAAATTTAGATAAACCAATAATGGCTACCGTGATAGATATGGGCAGAAAATCATTTAGTATGCGGGAAATGGGAAACTTTGTTAAACAAACAAAAATACCCAAAAAGAAGTGGATCAACTGGAAAAGATAAATATCTGCTACTAGCTTAAAACAAATCCCCGACCCCTTTTCAGCAAATCTATTTTTCAACTCTCTTACTCTTCGTCCGAACAGCCTCACCCCTATCCTCCCTCTTCCTCTCCCGAAACTCTAGCTTAATCGGAATTCCGTTGAATCCGTATTTCTCGCGAATCCGGTTTTCGAGAAAGCGTCGGTAACTGAAATGAAAGGCGCGCGGGCGATTCACAAAAAGCGCAAAAGTGGGAATTTTTTCTTCGCGCAGCTGCGTCGCGTAAAAAATCTTGGGCGGCATTTTCGCTTTGTCGGTCTGCGCCGGCGAATGCTGCGCGATGATTTTTTTCAGGAAAAGATTAAATTCGTTCGTTTTGATTCGCTTTGTTCTTTCTTTTTGAATCTCGAGAATTTGTTTGAAAATTTGCGGAATGTTTTTACCCGTCTTCGCGGAAACCATCACGACCGCCGCCCACCGCGCGAATTGAAACTTGCGGGTGAGATTCGCCAGCCATTTTTCCTGCTCCTCTGTGAAATCTTCCCACAAGTCAGTTTTATTCACCACGAGCAGCAGCCCGCAGCCCGCCGCTAGAATTTTTTCGGCAACATGCAAATCCTGCGAGACGATCCCCTCATCGCCGCTGAAAAGCAGCAGCGCGACCTCCGCATCGGACAACGCATTGAGCGTGCGCCCCGTCGCGAAGCGATCGATTCCCCGCCCGACTTTCCCACTCCGCCGCATCCCCGCCGTGTCGAGCAGTTGGAATTTCTTGCCTTCGATTTCGACCACGACATCTCCGACATCGCGCGTGGTCAGCGGAATTTCCGAAACGATGAAGCGCTCCTCGCCGAGAATTTTATTCACGAGCGAAGATTTCCCGACATTCGGACGCCCGGCGAAGGCAACTTTTATCATTGCCTGCTCATTTTCGCCCGACGAAGATTTTGTGTATTCGTGCTTTTTTTTCTGGCTCCCCGCTTCCGCGGGGACAAGTTTTTTCTTTCTCGCTAAATTTCGTAAATTCTTGGTAAGCGTCGAAATCAATTCATCTAAACCGGTTTTGTGAATCGCTGAAATCCCGATCGGCACTCCGAAACCAAAACTCGTGAAATTCATTAGCCGGGAAATATTGTCACTTTCAAATTTGTTGGCGACAAAAATAATCGGCTTGCTCGTCTTGCGCAGCAACTCGGCAACTTTGGAATCTTCCGCCGTAATTTCGCTCTTCGCATCCACGAGGAATAGCAGCAAATCCGAGTGGGCAATCGCGTACCGCACCTGCGCCTGAATGTCATCATCGAGATCACCTCCCCGCGTGGTTTCAATCCCGCCGGCATCGACCAGCGTGAAACGTACCCTGTTGAGCGTGACTTCCCGCTCGATCCGATCGCGCGTAGTCCCCGCCTCCTCGGCGGTAATCGCGAGATATTTCCCGATCAACTTATTGAAAAGCGTGGATTTGCCGACATTGGGGCGACCGATAATGGCAACTTTTAAACTCATTTTGTGGGATAATTTTAGCGTGAGAATCCAAAAAAATCTCGCAAATTTTAATTCTGAACTCGCGGAAGTTTGCGCGAGTTGCGGACAAAACCCTGCCGAAATTCGGCTCATCGCAATCACGAAAAATCGTTCTGCGGACGAGGTGAATGAATTGCTCGCGGCGGGAGTTTCGCGAATCGGCGAGAATCGTTTGCAGGAAGCTCTCATAAAATTAACCCCCCGGATTTCTGGGGAAACGAATCTGCTTCCCTGCGAAAAACACTTCATCGGCAGCATCCAGTCGAATAAGGCGCGAGAAATCGCGCAAAACTTCGATGTGGTGCAGAGTGTGGGAAGCGTGAAAGTCGCGAAGATTTTGGACTCAGCTGTTAACTCGCCTCTTCCCATTTTTTTGCAGGCGAATCTCGCTCACGAATTTCAAAAATCCGGATTCATTGAAGATGATTTAGCGGAAGCGGTGGCGGAAATTCGCAAACTGCCAAACATCAAAATCGAGGGCTTGATGGTGATGGGGGTTTTGGGAGATTTGGAAAAAACGCGTGAAATTTTCACCCAAGCTAAAAAACTGAATGATCAATTTGGGTTCAAAAACTTGAGTGCGGGGATGAGCGGCGATTGGCAGATCGCGGTGGAGGAGGGAGCTAATTTTTTGAGGATTGGGAACAAACTTTTCGAGAATTAATTTCTCCCGCAAATTTTCCAAATTTCTGATTCGCCCCTTTTGTCTGAACCCTGATTCACTTGATTTTGGGACTGCCATGATTCTTTTTTTCGCACTTAATCTAAATTTTTCAGCGTGTGATTTCTGAAAATAACCCCTCTGCCCTTCGGGCACCTGCCTGCCGACAGGCAGGTCTCCCCGTTACTAACAGGGGAGCAAAGTTTGAAGCCCCCTGCTAAGACGAGGGGGCAGCGAAAGTGAAACTTGTTAAATTTGAAATTGGCAAATATCCACTTTCAACTTCACATTCAGCTTTTTCAGCATTTTCTCGAGTTGTTCGCAAACTTCATTTTCCCTTGAAAAATTAGCTTTCATTCTCAAACGAACTCCAGCACAAAGTCTTTGTGCCTTAAACTGAAGCGCAAATTGAACATTTGCGTCTTCGTCTTTGAGTTTAAGGCAGTCAGTCTCTGCCCGACATGTTTTTTCGTGACAAGCGTGAAAATCAAGCAGATCGTCGTGAAGAATTTTCAGCTTGTGCTCAGGTATGTCAAAATTTGACATTTCGTAGAAATTAAAAAATAAGAAAATAATTTCAACTTTTTTTCTGCAGCTGTCAAATTTTTTTGTTCAAAAAAATTGTTCGGATTTTCCCATGAACTTCCGTCCTCCACCTTCCACTTTCAACTTCCCACTCAGCAACTCACTGATTCATTGCACATTGCGCATTGAAAATTGTTCATTGATTACAAATCCCCCCAAAATCACACCGCCGACAATCCCCCTCCTCACAGCCAAACTCCAAATTCTGAATCTTCCCCCACGCCTCTCGAATCGTTTTTTTCAATTCCTCGACCTCCTCTTTTTTCGGCGTGAAAGATTCGTTAATGAATTCGCCTTGATCATTCTCCCGCACGAAACTCAAAACTGCCTCCTTCGGCTGAAAGATAAAACGAGAATCCAACTCGGCGAGCAGTAGGTAAAATAAAAGCTGCCGATACGCATCCCCCGTCGAGTTCGCCGTCTCGCCCTGAATAGCCGCGCGCGAAAAAGGTTTCATTGATTTGTAATCGACGAAGCTCACATCTGCCTTGGTCTCTGGAATGAAATCAATCCGATCGACCTTGCCGGTTAGCTGAATGTCATCCAAATGAACATCATGTTTGCCAAAATTGTATTCCACATCCACCGGAGGAGCGAAACTGGCGGAATGGAAGGCTAAATATTTTTCCAAAGCGGAGATTGCATCCCGCTCCACATTTTTGCGCTGAACGGCAGTCAGCGGCTCTCGGTCTAAACTTTTTTTCAAAGCGGCAACTGCGACCGCAGTCTCCGGCATTTTCCCCGTGTTTTTGAACTCGCGGAAAAATTCTTCGAAAGCCGCGTGCATCGCGTTTCCAAAAATCAAACCCAGCCGATCCGCCACCTCGACCTTCATCGGGATTCGCAACAAGTTTTGAAACAAAAATTTCTGCGGACAACTGAGATAATTATTCAGCGCGGTGGGAGAGAGTTTGAAATTTTCCAACAAGCTGCGGAGAAATTTCTCGGTATCAGGACTGAATTTCTGCTCGCCCGCCAAAGGTAAAATCGCGAAATCAGCCTTCGGCGCTTCGGCTCGCGAAACTAAATTCGCATCAATCTCCGCGATAAATCTGCTTTCGACACTTTTGCGGAAATCATATTCCCGCGCAAAAGAAATCGTCAGATTCCGTTTCGCTCGAGTGAGCGCGACAAAAAACAACCTGCGCTCATCCTCGATTTTCTTTTCCTTCTCGTCTATCAACCCGCCTTCGTCTTTCACACTACCAGCTGAAGACTGCAAACTGCTAGGCAGTTTGATCATCTCCCGCTTCGCTCGCCCGCCCCATGAATTGTCATCCGCGTGAATCAAGAAAACGGTTTCCCATTCCAACCCCTTCGCGGAGTGCGCCGTCGTCAAAGTAATCGCCGCGCGCGCGCGCGAGGGAATCGGCAGCTTGATCCCCTGTTTTTCCATCGCGTGTAAATCTTCCAGTAAATTTTGGAATGAAACTTCCTCCCGCGTAATCGCGAAATTCCGCACAAAAGCCAAAAAGGCATGCACCGCCTCGGCGCTCTCGTACTCCTTATTCTCCGCAATTTTCCGCGTCAAACCGCTTTCCGCCGCGATATTTTCGACTAATTCCAAAAGATTCTGTTCCGCCTTCATCTTTTGGAAACTCAAAAGTTTTTTGGCGAAAGCTTTGACTTGTTTATTTTTCGAATCTAAACCAACATCCAAAAAAGCCGCTCGCTCGTTGACCTCTTTCGCCAACCGGTAAACCTCCACTTCGGGAATCTCCGCAAAATCGGCGAAGAAAACGGCGAGCGAGCTCAAGGCATCTCGAGGATTTTCCACGACGCGCAGTAATTTCAGTAGCTGCTGAACTCGTGAATCCAGCAGCGCATTTTGTCCGTCCGCGCGGAAGAAGGGAACCTGCTTGCGGCTCAAAGCACCCGCCAGCGCATCCGCGTGTTTCCGATTTCGGTAAATCACCGCGATCTCTTCCAGCGGAGTTTTTTGTTTAATTAAATTCTCAATTTCGGTAGCGACGAAAGTCATCTCGTCCGCCTCACTCCCCGCCTCGACCACCTGCGGCTTGCTCCCCTCAGATTTAGTAGTCGCTTCTAGAGTCTTTTTTAGACCGGCAAGTTTATTTACCAATCTTTCCGCATTGCGCTCGATCAAATTTTCTGCTGTTGCAATCACCTCCGGCGTACTCCGATAGTTTTGCGTCAGCGTAACAATTTTTGCTGCTGGATAGTGTTGGTGAAATTCAAGAATATTCGCGAGTGAAGCACCCTGAAAACGAAAAATCGATTGATCATCGTCGCCGACGACGCAAAGATTCGGCTTCGCGTCGAAACTCCCCCACGCCCGCAGAATCGCATTCTGCGCTCCATTCGTGTCTTGGAATTCATCCACCAGCGTGTAGAGAAAATTTTCTTGAAGATAAGCCAATAAAAAACTATCTGCAATCCCCCCAGATATCTGGGGGGTTAACTTCTCCACCACACTCAAAATCAAATCATCAAAATCAGTAAAGCCTT
Organism: Patescibacteria group bacterium; assembly: GCA_018817365.1. Lineage (GTDB taxonomy): Bacteria > Patescibacteriota > Gracilibacteria > JAHISY01 > JAHISY01 > JAHISY01. The sequence continues at coordinate 18,188 of JAHISY010000004.1, forward strand.
TTTCTTCCAACTGCTTCTGGTACTTTTCGTAGAAATCCGCCAACTCAAAATTTTTCGCCAGTTGCTTCTCCTTTTGCAGAATCTTGCCAAAAGGTTTTTGCGTCCGCGGATTGATCCGCACCTCGCTGGAAAATTCCGCCTTTTCATTTTCCAGAATCTCCCGCAATCGATCCGGAGTCACTCCCTCGCGCTTCAGGTCTGAAATCGCCCGATTCAAATCTCGCAGATAAAGATCGGGCGCCCGCAGCGGAGCGAGCAGTTCAAACCTATCTTTAGCCAAAATCTCGCGAAAAAGCTGGCTCTGCCGCAGCTCGTCGATTTGAATTCGCTCCCGCGTGCTCGCAAATTCGCTGGGAAAAGTGGAATGAATGCGGGAGCAAAATGCGTGAAAAGTCGTCGCGGTAATTCCGTAGGCCTCGCTGCCGATGATTCCCGCCAGCCTCTTTTTGAGATTAATCGCCGCCGCCTCGGTGAAAGTCAGCGCGAGCAAATTGTGCGGCTTCGCCTGAGTTTTTTTCAGAATGTTCGCGAGACGGAGCGCGAGTGTCTGCGTTTTGCCGGTACCCGGACCAGCGACAATGAGCAGTGGTCCTTCAATATTTTCCGCTGCCTCCCGCTGCTGCGGATTCAGCCGCTCAAATTCGAGTTGAAATTTTTTTGTGAAGTTCACGAGTGAATTCTACAAGAAATTTGTTTTCCAATACTCCTCTTCCGAAATATAAA
>JAHISY010000079.1 GCA_018817365.1 Patescibacteria group bacterium
CGCGGTTGCGGGAATTTTGGGAATCGCGCTTTTTCTGACTTTTTCGCGAAGCGCATTGCTCGCGCTCGGATTTTCGGGATTAATTTTGGGAATTTTCGGCAGCCGAAAAATTCTCCTCGCGATGCTCGCTGTCGGAATTTTGGGAATGTCAATTTCTCCCCGCCTCGCGGAACGCGTGGAAGAATTCACGCAGAGTGTGGAGTCAATCAGCGGCGAGTCGCAGCAAATTCTGGATCCGACCGCGCAGCTGCGCGCAGATTCGTGGCGAGAGGGGTGGCGAATTTGGCGGGAAAATCCGCTTCTCGGAGCGGGTTTCGGCGCATACAAATTTCAACAAACTTTTTCGAGCGAAGATTCCCACGCGGCGACGGGTAGCGATGCCTCGCTGCTGAATGTCGGCGCGACCACCGGATTTTTAGGATTTGGAATTTTCGGAATTTTTTTGTGGAATCTCGCCGCCGCAAGTTTTCGGAAAAAAGAGTGGGGATTCCTCGCCGCCTTCGCGGGACTTCTCGTCCATTCAATTTTCGTGAATTCGCTTTTCTTTCCCCCGCTTGCTCTTTATTTTTTCGTGAGCGGAGGACTCGCCATCCATGCAAACACGAAAACAGCCCTCCCGGAGGAAAGCTGTTTTCTATCCAAAAACTTTGATTATTAGAATTGCAAGCAACTCAAACGATCTCAGTAATTGAACATTTATATTTTAGCAAAATTGGCGACAAAATGCAAATTTTTTGGGTGGATTTTCGCGAACCGAGAACTCACCGTTTCGGAAAAACAATCGTGAAAAATTGTTGAGGCGAACGAGAAGGAAAGCTAAAATCCAGCAGCTCTTAATGCTCGGGTGGTGAAATTGGTAGACACGCACGCTTGAGGGGCGTGTGGGCGCAAGCCTGTGGAGGTTCAAATCCTCTCCCGAGCACCAAAAAAGGCTCTTCTCGCGAAGCGAGGAGGTTCTTTTTTGGGCGAATCAGTTTAATTCCTCCGCGTTTTCAACTTCACCAGTTTTGAGAAATTCCACCGCGGCATCGAGCTGCGGATCTTTCTCCGAAAAATAATCTTCAATTTCCATCTTCACCGTGATATCTGGTTCAATTCCTTCCTCGTTGACATCGCGACCGGAAGGAGTAAACCATTTCGCAACGGTAATTCGAAGCGTGCTGCCGTCATGAAAATTGGAAATCAATTCTTGAACCGTCCCCTTCCCGAAACTTTTTTCACCGAGAAGCGTCGCGCGACCGGAATCTTGCAGCGCTCCCGCCATGATCTCGCTTGAACTCGCGCTTCCTTCGTTGATGAGAACGACAAGCGGAATTTGCGGCAGCAGCGGAGCCCCCGAGACAGGAATGATTTGATCCGCTTTTCCGCGCTCATGAATACGGACAACTTCTCCGCTCGCAAGCAGCTTGGAAGTCATCTCAATCGCCGCGTCAAGAAATCCCCCGCCGTTGAAACGGAGATCAAGGATCATTCCCGCCGGATTTTGGAGAGCGAGTTCCACAAGGATTGTTTCGAATTCTTCGGCGGTATCGTCGGCGAAAGTCGCGACCGTCACGACCGCGATTCCGTCATCGCGCAGCTCGGAAATCACGGATTCGATTTCGATAAAATCCCGCGTAATTACAATCTCCCGCGAATGCGTCTCCTCCCCGCGAAAAATCGTGAGAACGACTTCCGTGCCCGGCTCTCCGCGGATATGCTTCACCGCTTCAAAGAGCGAAAAATCGGAAGCAATCTCGTTATCGATTTTGAAAATTTTGTCGCCCGGCAGCAGCCCCGCCGCCTCCGCCGGTGAACCGCGCAGCGGGGAGATTATCGTGAGAATCTCGTCACGCATCCCCACCTCAGCGCCGATACCGGTGAGATTGCCCTCGAGCGAATCGAGAAATTCCTCACTCTCGGTGGGATCGAGAAATTCGGAGTGCGGATCGCCGAGACTGGCAATCACTCCCTTCATCGCGCCGTACAGCATTTTTTCCGGATCTAATTTTTCCACGTCCACAAACTTCTTTTCAGCGGTTTTCCAAACTTCATCGAAAGTCTGAATATCTAGCTGTCTGCCGATTTCCGAAGATTGTAAAACGCCCGTCTCGACTTCTGCGTCCCCGCCCGCAACTTCTGCAATTTCCTGCGAATGAGATCTCCCTGTTTCGAATCCTCCCGCGAAAGCGACAAGCGCGAGCAGAATCGGCAGTGCGAATGTGAGAAACTTTTTTTGCATTTTTAGGAAATTAAAAATTATTTTAAAATTTAAAACTTAAAATTTATTTACCATCCTTCGTCGAACATTCCTTCCGCCGCTTCCGCGATTGTTTTTTTAGGCGACGGAAAATTCGGTGGCATTTCGGGAGCGACCGATTGAATTTCAATTTCCGCGCGAGAAACTTTGATTTCAAATTTCTTTCCCAAAACTTCGGCGAATTTATCCGCAAGCAGATTCCGCGTCGCCGCGTCGTCCAATTTCCCAACCAAAAAATCACTCCCCACTCCCAGCTTGATTTCATCCTCTCCAACTTCCAAAATTTTCGCGCCGCGAAGTGCCATCTTCACGGCTGGATTCTGGATTTTCCCGAGAATCTGCGGAAGCGCCGCCTCCACCGCTGGCACGGAAATCTCGGTATTCGTTTCAATTTTTTTTTCTTCAGCTTCTTTCTCGACCGCATCCAATTTCTTTTCAGCTTCATCTTTTTTTTTAGCAACTTTCTTATTTTCAATTTCTTTCTTTTCTGCAAACTGCGAACTACCTGTCTGCGGTAGCCCTGCCTGCTCCTCGAGCCTGAGTCTCGGGGTCGAAGACCGGTCGGCAAGGTTCAGCGAAGGCGAGGAAGCTGCCAACCCCTCACTACAAATCAAAACTGCAGCTGTCTCAAGCGGAAGTTGCGGAATCACCGCGGATTTCAATTCTTCTCCCGCTCTTGAGAATTCCTCGATAATCGCGAGAATTCCTTTCGCTTCGGCAAGCTTGTTTTCCGCCACTTTTTGTAACATCACCTCTCGTAGTTTCGCGAGCACTGTTTTGTTGAATTGAATCAAATTCGCCCCTTCCGCGACGAGTCCGTTAATCGTTTCGAGCGCGTCGGAAAGTTTTTGAAAAAGAATCGCGAAAACAAAGTCTTCCACTGTCTTCGGACGAGTGAGCCCGAGATTCCGAGCAACCGCCTCCGCGGTAATCTCTCCGCTCGAACCAAGTTGTTCGAGCATCCCGAGCGCATCGCGCATCCCACCAGCCGATTGTTTCGCGATTAATTCGAGAGCCTCCGTTTCAAATTTAATCCCCTCCTTCTCCGCGATCGAAGCGAGATGCTTCGCAATTTTTTCCTCATCAATGCGATGAAAGTCAAACCGTTGCGTGCGAGAAATAATTGTCTCGGGAACTTTATGTGGCTCAGTCGTCGCGAGAATAAAGTAGGCGTGTTCGGGCGGTTCTTCGAGCGTTTTGAGGAGAGCGTTGAAAGCCTCTTTCGTGAGCATGTGGACTTCATCGATCACGTAAATTTTGGATTTTGCGCGCGACGGCGTGAACTGGATTTTTTCTTTCAACTCGCGCATCTCGTCAATCCCGCGATTGCTCGCCGCGTCGATTTCGATCAGATCGACCAGCCGACCTTTCAAGGCATCCGTGCAAATCGCACACTCGTTGCACGGCTCGCCGTCGGGGGATGGATGTTCGCAGTTCAGCGCGCGCGCGATGATTCGAGCCACGGAAGTTTTGCCGGTACCGCGCGAACCTGCGAAAAAATAGGCGTGTGTAAGCGCGGAATTTTTTAGCGCGTTGAGAAAAGTTTGCCGGACATGCGACTGCCCGACGATTTCGGATAATTTTTGGGGTCGATATTTTCGATAAAAACTCATTTCGAATAAACGGAATTTGATTTTATCCTTCTCGCGCGAACGAGTAAAATCACGCGGTGCTTCGGAAAATTCTGACAATCAATCTCGGTTTGATTTTGAGCAGCTGTTTGATTTTGAGCAGCTGTGGCAGTAGTAAATTTTTGTCGCGCGAAAATCCGCCCCCCGAAACGAAAGTTGTCGTCGTGGAATTTTCGGATTTCAACTGCCCTGCTTGTCGCTCCGCCTCCGAGCTGGCGGGGAAAATCAAAAACATTCCGAATCTTTATTTCGAATTTCGCCACTTTCCGCTGCCGCTACGCGGACATGAAAGTTCGAAAATCGCCGCGAACGCTTTTGAATGCGCGCGCGAGCAAAATTTCGGGGACGAGATGGAAACCGCGCTTTTTGCGGATCAAAGTCGGTTGGGTGAAAAGTTATTTTTGGAAATCGCGGAACAATCCCATTTCGCCGGAAATTTCGATGCGGAGAAATTTGCAAAGTGCGTGGCTGAGGGCAACTTTGAAAAATTGGTGGAACGAGACGCGCAGGCAGCGCTGAATTTCGGAGTAAACGCGACTCCCACTTTTTTTGTGAATGGGGTGAAGACTCCACGTGACGAATTACTGGAAGCCGTAAGGCAAGCTTTCGAGAAAGCAACACGATAAAATTTCCTCGTGCTCATCCGACTGAATAAATTTCTCGCCGAAAAAGGAATCGCTTCGCGGAGAAAATCCGACGATTTAATTTTGGCTGGCAAAATCAAAGTAAACGGTGAAATCATCAAAGAACTGGGAACAAAAGTTGATTCGGAAAAAGATCGTGTCGATATCGACGAGAAATTTTTGGCGAACCGTTCGCAGCCCGTTTATTTTTTGCTGAACAAGCCCGCCGGTTTCGTCTGTTCGAATTCGCCGACCGCGAGCGAAAAAAAAATTGTCATCGATCTGCTGCCGCGCGAAGAGAGAATTTTTCCGGTGGGCAGGTTGGACAAAATGACAACCGGACTTTTGATTTTGACGAATGATGGAAATTTTAGCTTCAAATTGACGCACCCGAAATTCGAGTGCGAGAAAGAATACGAAGCCGAGCTTGCCGAAAATTTGACGGCGGAGCGGGTGAAAAAAATCGAAGCGGGCGTAAAATTGGAGAAGCAGGCGACGAAGCCCGTTCGCGTGAAAATTTTGGGAGAACGGAAAGCGCGCGTAATTCTGACGGAGGGACGCAACCGGCAAGTGCGCAAGATTTTTGGCAAAGTGGGCTGCGAGGTGGTGAAACTGAAAAGGATCCGCGTGAAAAATTTGGAGCTCGGAAATTTGAAAATCGGCGAGTGGCGACGGCTATCGAAAAAAGAAGTTGCAGATTTGATGAGTTAAAATCTCGAAGATGCTAGAAAGTTTATTTTCGCTTCTCGGTTTCGATTTCAATGGAGTCCAGCCGCCGCCGCTGGAAATTTTGGAAATCCACGCCGCCCCTCGCCTCGCGGAATTTTCGCAGCCAGTGGTGCGTGCGGAGGCGGCGCTCGTAATGGATCTAGAAAGTGGGAGAATTCTTTTCGCAAAAAATGCAGAGCAAAAACGCGCAGTAGCTTCTCTCACGAAATTGATGACGGCAATTGTCGCGCGAGAAAATTACGATTTGGATGAAATCGTGACAGTGAGCGCGGAAGCCGCGAAACAACCGGCTGCGAAAATTTGGCTCACAGTGGGAGAGCAGATTTCGGTGGGGAGTTTATTGAAAGCCGTCCTCATCGAATCCGCGAACGACGCGGCAATCGCCCTCGCGGAAAAAATGGGGTTGGAAAAATTCATGGAAAAGATGAATCTAAAGGCGGAGGCACTTGGATTGCGGAATTCGAATTTCGAGAATCCTGTGGGTTACGATGCGGTGGGGAATTTTTCGACTGCGCGCGATCTCGCTACCCTCGCAGGTTACTTTTTGCGGGATGAAGTTTTGCGGGAAATTGCGAAAACTCCGAAAGCCGGCATCGCCGCGACAAACGGAATCGTCCACGAGCTGTATTCGACCAATAATCTTTTTGGAACATATCTCGACATCCGCGGACTGAAAACCGGACTGACCGACGAAGCGGGCGAGTGTCTCGCGGCAATCGCGCAAATGGAGAACGGGAAGGAAATTCTCGCGATTGTTTTGAATTCGCCGAAACGGTTTCAAGAAACGAAAGCTTTGCTGACATGGGCGGAAGAGTCTCACCGGTGGTAAGTAGTTTGCAGTCGGTAGCTGGCAGTTAACAGAAGTTTAAAAATTAAAAAATTGGAAAATTGAAAATTGTTTTAAAATTAGAAATTGAAAATTGAAAATTTTTTCAAAATGCAAACCTCCCTCCTTACGAACGAACAGTTGCTCGAAAACCTTGCCTTTATTCTTGTCTTCGGCAGTTTGAGTTTCTTGGTGGCAATGAGCCTCACGCCAATCTTTATCCGTTTTCTGGAACGAAATCGCCTCGGACAGCAAATCCGCGATACTTCCGTCGATGGAAAAGTTTCTGAAATTTTCCGCGAGTTGCATTTGAAAAAATCAGGCACACCCACGATGGGCGGTATTTTAATCTGGGGAACGGTCGTGGCGATGGTGTTGCTCTCGTTAATTCCGCAGAAAATGGGAATCACAACCCACTCGCTTTGGAATCGCGCGGAAACTTACATTCCGCTTTTCACTCTCGTGGCGGCAGGATTGCTCGGTATGTTGGATGATTGGTGGAATATCCGTGGCATCGGGAAACAAAAGGGCTTGCGGGTGAAACCAAAACTGATTTGGCTCACAATCTTCGCCGCAGCGGGCGCGTGGTGGTTCTTCGCGAAGCTCGGCTGCCTCGACGGGGTAGAGCAGGCTTGTTTAATTCATCTGCCGCGATTCGGCGATTTCGACATCGGAATGTGGTACCTCCCGCTTTTTGTTTTGGTAATAATCTCGACGGCGAACGCGGTGAATATCACCGATGGGCTCGATGGGCTCGCGGGCGGGCTGCTCGCAATCGCGTTCGGCAGTTTCGGGGTAATCGCTTTTTTCAGCGGAATGTTTTTGCTCGCGACTCTCTGCGCGGCAATCGTAGGAGCTTTAATTGCTTTTCTTTGGTGGAATGTTCCGCCGGCTAAATTTTTTATGGGTGACACCGGCAGCTACTCGCTCGGGGCAACTTTGGGAGTGATAGCGATGCTCACCGATTCGATTATTCCGTTAATTTTCATCGCGGCAGTTTTCATTTTGGAAACTTTCTCAGTAATTATTCAGCTTCTTTCGAAAAAATTTTTGGGACGAAAAGTATTTCGGATCGCCCCCCTCCATCATCATTTCGAAAAAATCGGCTGGCCCGAACATCAAATCGTAATGCGCTTTTGGCTGATCGGCGGCGTGCTAGCCGGAATCGGCGTAGTACTCGGAATCGTGGGAATGGGGAATTAGTTTTTTGAAGTTTTCTCCTCGTCCGCAAACATTCGTCTGAATCATGATTCACCTGATTAAAAGATTTTCATGATTCTTTTCTGCCTGCCGGCAGGCGGTTTTTATCTCGCAATCAAGTCAATCCCGCCTGCCCTCCGTCTTGTCCTCCGTAACGAAGCGAAGGATGGGTAAATCAAGAAAATCATGATTCAGACAATCGAGAATAGTCGCCGAAACAAAACTTTTCTTCTAAAATCCTCCGGCTCTTTTAAAAGTATTTCTTAATTCATCCTTTATAATTCATACTTTCTTTCAAAATCCCTCCCCGCGCCGCTCCAGCAATTCCTGCGGATTTGTCGTGACAATCTGATTTTCGGAATATGAAGCAATCACCTGCACCGCCACATGTTTGCTGTCGGCGAAAAAAAGTCCCTGCCCCACGCCAGAATTGAGAAGCATGTATTTCTCGCCCTCCGTGAGGTTGAAAGTTTTTTGGAGAATCTCCATCGAACTTGGAGATTGCTTCAGTAGAAGCTGTATCGAAGCGTTGGTAACAATCGGCCGACCGTATTTGCTGCCAAGAAAATCTTCCACATCCTGCGTGATCGTGGTTACCCCGAGATAATATTTTCGCGCCCGCTTCACGAGACCAAAGAGAAACTTTGCGGCAGCTTCGTGCTGCATCATCGTCCACGCCTCATCGACAACGAGAATCCGGCGCTTCAACTCACCGCGCACCCGATTCCAAATAAAGTTGAGGATTATAAACATCGCCGCCGGACGCAGCTCGTCTTCGAGATCGCGGATGCCGAAAACAATCAAGCCGCTGCCGAGATCAACATTCGTTTCGCGATTGAAGATTCCGCCGAAAGTGCCGCTCGTGAATTTTTGCAATCGTTGCGCAAGCTCTTCCGCCCCTTTCATCGACGAGAGCACCGAGTGGAAATCCTCCATCGTAGGCATCGGCATTTTGCTCGGATCTTCGAGCTGCATCGTGACCCCGCGAACCGCGTACGTATCGATCAAAGCTTTATCAATCATGGCCTCCTCTCCCGCACTCATTTTCCCGAGAATTAATTTCATCAAACCTGTAAGCGTAATGACGCTTTCACGGAGAAGGTCGCCCGGTTTCAAAACATTCCCCTCGAAAGGAGTCGGCAAATCGAAAGGGTTGATACGTTGATCGGAATTGAGGCTCACGTTGAGATGAGTACCCCCCACCGTTTCGACAATGGCTTTGTATTCATTTTCCGGATCAACCACAATCACGTCTGTGCCGAGCATCACTTGCCGGAGGATTTCCAATTTTACCGCGTACGACTTGCCCGCGCCGGAAGTCGCGAACACGCACGAATTCGCATTCGGCAGTTTGAAACGATCGAAAATAATGAGCGAATTATTGTGGCGGTTGAGCCCATAGAGAATCCCTTCGTCGCTCGCCAGCGAGGAAGAGATGAACGGGAAAGTGGTGGCAAGCGGCGAAGTGTTCATGTTGCGGTAAATTTCCAATTCATCCGTGCAGAGTGGCAGAGTGGAATTGAAGGCATGCTCGCCGCGAATATCTGCCCGCTTCGTGAGAACAAGTTTGCCGCCGAGCTGATTCTCAATAATTTTTGTGGTGGTTTCGAGTTTTTTTAGATCGCTCGCGTAGACCGTGAAATACATTCCAAATTGAAAAAACTTTTCCTGCCCCCGCTGCAAATCGGTGCGCAATTGCTCCGCATCTTCGAGCGCGGTTTCGAGCTGCGGATCACGCACATTCCCTTTTTCAGAAGCCATCGTGATCGATGATTGAATTTGCGCCACTTTCTTTTTGAGAATTCGCATGATTTCATTGGAAGCGATCGGATAAATAAATTGAGCGATATCCACCGTCGCGTCAAAATTGATAATCTGGCTCATCCAACCTGATTCGAGGAAGCGCGGATACGCGTAAACGAAAAAGCTGCGCGTAAAAACTCCCGAGAGGCTGAGATGGTCGTAATGAGTTTCGAGAGAACTCGGTGAAATCAAATCACGCACACTCGCGAGACCCTGCTGATAAATCTTCTCCGCTTCTGCAATCTGCCGCTGTAAATCTTTTTCTTGCGGAGGAGACGCGATGGCGGCGGCGAAATTTTCGGCGAGAGTTTTTTTGTCTCGTCCAAAAAGCTTGTCAATAAAATTACCCGTTGCTTTTTGATTGTAGTCGAGGAATTGTTGTCCGGCGCTTTTAGTTTGAATTTCTTTTTGTAAGCTTAGGTTCGGCTGCACGGAATTTTGCGCCGGCGAAACAGCCGGCGTTGCCGTTTGCGATAAAGTTTTGTGAGCAGTCGGCACCGCATTCACAACGGGTTGAATTTTCGAAGCTGGCGCAACTTTCACGGTCGGTTGAATCTTTTGAAGTAGTTGGGTTTTTGGAGATAGCGCGACTTTTGAGGATGGTTGAATTTTCGGAAGCGGTTGAGCTTTCGGAAGCAGCTGTGAAACCGGTAAAACTTTAGGAGCAGCCAATTGCGGAGCAATCGTATCTTGTTTCGATTGCCTCTCGATTTGCGCGGAAGTAAGCCCAACCGCGGCTGCAATCGCCGCAGAATTTTGCGGAAGCGGACTGCTCACTTTCGGTGGGGACGACTTCGTAACTAATTGAGTTTTTGGTTGAACTTTTTGAACCGGTTGGATTTTTGGAGACAGCACAACTTTTGAAGTTGGCTGAATTTTCGGAAGCGGTTGAATTTTTGGGGTCGGCTGAATTTTCGCAGCTGATGTGACTTTCGGAACAACTGCTGGTCGTTCGCCGGAAACTGGAAACTGCTTGCCGCTTTCTGATTGCTTCTCAATTTGTGCGGAAGTTTTTGTGAAAGCATCCTCTCTCGGCAGCGGCTTGAAAACTGCCTCCTGAGATTTTGGAGCTGATTGCGAAACAACTTTCTGTTTGCTGGCAGCTTCAATTTCAGCAGCGGTTTTCGGTCGCGCGGAATCTTGCGGAACAATCGGCGCCGCATTGGCAGCCGGTTGAATTTTTTGAAGTGGCTGAATTTTCACAGCTGACGCGACTTTCGAGGTCGGTTGAATTCTCAGAAGTGGCGCGCGAGCCGGATTTTTTTGAAAATCATTTTTGGCAACTGAAGAAGTATTCTGTCGGCTAGCAGCTTCGATTTCCGCCACAGTTAATTTTTTTGTCGAAGAATCAACTGCCGAAATTTTATTTGAACCTACCG
>JAHISY010000080.1 GCA_018817365.1 Patescibacteria group bacterium
ACCCTCCACCCTCCACCCTCCACCCTCCACCCTCCACCCTCCACCCTCCACCCTCCACCCTCCACCCTCCACCCTCCACCCTCCAATCGGTTTGGGGAGACCTGCCTGTCGGCAGGCAGGTTTGGAAAGGTGGTTAGCAAACCTCCACTCTCCACTCTCCAACATCCAGCAGAGGTAGAGGTGTGTGAAGTTACAAAGCAAGTATTCTGATTAATCCCCAAACATAATTTATGCTACAATAAAGCCACCCTCGGCTTCTTTTTCAGATTATTCATTTAGGATTTAGAGAGCACAGCCACCTACGAATAATTACTTACCACCAACTACCAACTACCAACTACCAACTACCAACTACCCAATGGCTGGAAACACCTTCGGCGACGCGCTTCGAGTTACCACTTTTGGCGAAAGTCACGGGGCTGCTTTGGGTTGCGTGATTGATGGCGTGCCGGCGGGGATTGGGGTTACCGTGAAGGAGATTCAAAAAGAACTGGACCGGCGGCGACCGGGGACTTCGAAAGTTTCTACCGCGAGGAAAGAAACTGACCGCGTCGAGATTCTCTCCGGCGTTTTCGAAAACCAGACTCTCGGCACGCCGCTGGCTCTCCTGATTCGCAATGAAAATCAGCGCTCGCAAGATTATTCGAAAATTAAAAATATCTTCCGCCCGGGACACGCGGATTTCACATGGCTGGCGAAGTTCGGCATCCGCGATTTCCGCGGCGGCGGTCGCAGCTCCGGTCGCGAGACAGTCGCGCGCGTGGCGGCGGGGGCGGTGGCGCAAAAAATTTTAGAAAAAGAAAAAATTCAAATTTTCGCGCACGCCGAATCGATTGGTTGCGTGGAGGCTGAGAAATTCGATCCGCGAGAGATTGAAAAAAATCCGGTTCGCTGCGCTGATTCCTCCGCGGCGCAGGAAATGGAAAAGGTGATTCTCGCGGCGCAGAGGCGCGGGGATTCAGTCGGCGGGGTCATTGGCATCATCATTCGCAATGTGCCCGCGGGTTTGGGCAATCCCGTTTTCGACAAAATCGAAGCGTTACTCAGTCACGCGCTGCTCTCGATCGGCGGGGTGAAGGGGATTGAGTTCGGCGCGGGTTTCGCGGCGGCGAAATTATTCGGTTCGGAAATGAACGACGAGTTCGTTTCAAAAAATTCTCGCATCTCAAAACGCACGAATCGCGCGGGGGGGATTCTAGGAGGAATCACCGACGGCGATGAAATCTTGATCCGCCTCGCGGTGAAGCCGACCGCTTCGATCGCTCTTCCGCAGACCACAGTCGATGCGCGCGGCAAAATTCAAAAAATCGCAATTTCCGGTCGGCACGATCCGTGCATCGTCCCGCGGGTGATTCCCGTCGCCGAGGCGATGGTTCGGCTCACGCTCGCTGATCTGCTACTGCGGGCGCGTTCCGACAGGATTTAAAGCAAAAAAATGCGAAAAATCACCCTCTCGATCAACTCCGCGATTTCATGGATTCTCAAGATTTTGATGCTCACGGTTTCCGCGTATTTTTTTACTGAAGGGAATTTTCTCTTCGGCGGCTTTTCTTTTTTGATGCTGCTCATTTCGCTCATTCCCGCGACCGTGAATCGCAGTTACGATGTCAATCTGCCGTGGAGCCTTGATTTTTTACTCACGGTTTGGATTGCGCTTTCGGTTCTCGGCGAAATTCGATTTTACGAAAAAATTTGGTGGTGGGATGATTTCCTTCATTTCGGCGGGACGGCGGTGCTTGTTTATCTCGCGTTCGTGCTTGTTTACGCGCTCAATTTCACTGGCAAAATCCGCCTCTCGATTCCGCTCATCGGCTTCTTCACTTTTCTCGTCGGCGTGGCTTTTGGCGCGATTTGGGAGATTGCAGAATTCTGGGTTTGGAAAATTACCGGTGCGGACGCGCTCGCGATGGGGATTCCGCCGAATTTCGAAGCGGGGCTGCGGGATACATTCAGCGATTTGCAATTCGACATGGTGAGCTCTGCGATCATCGCGCTCGCGGGAATGCAATACGTCGGTCGGCAGCGGCACATCAAACTTCACGAATGGATGCGTCCGTTTGTCAAAATTTTTGGAGAAAAAATTAAAAATGTTCAAAAAAAAACGAGCGGTCAATTTTATAAAAAAGACAAAAAATGAATTTTCCGCTCGCGGCTTTTCTCGGGATTTTGCAAGGAATCACCGAGTTTTTTCCGATTTCCAGTAGCGGGCATCTGCTGCTTGCGGAACATTTTTTTGATCTCGATGTCGAGAACCTGAAAGCTTTTGATGTTGTTCTGCACGCCGGTACGCTCACCGCGCTGCTCGTTCTATTTTGGCGGGAGTGGTGGGGGATGGTTCGGAGTTCTTGGTTCTTGGTCATTGGTTCGAAAGAAAAAGTAGAGTGGGATTCACTCAAACTTTTTTTGAAATTGGTGGTGGCGACGATTCCGGCTGCTTTTGTCGGGCTGCTTTTTGGCGATTGGATTGACACAACCACACGCGGAGAAAATCGAGTTTTTTTGATCGCTGGATTTTTCATCCTCGTCGCGGTTCTGCTGCTTGCGGCGGAAAAGTTCGGTCGCAAAAATTCTGAGAAAGTCGGCTGGCGGAATGTTGTCGGGATGGGAATCTTCCAAACCCTTGCGCTACTGCCCGGCATTTCGCGGAGCGGCGCCACGATTGCCGCGGGGATGCTCGGCGGACTGTCCCGTTCAGCGGCGGCGAAATTCAGTTTTCTCATGCTCGCTCCCGTCACGCTCGGAGCGACAATTTTGATTTCCAAAAAAGTTTGCGAGGGCAAGTTGGTCCTCCCGCCGCTCGAATTCACGCTCGTCGGATTCGCAGTGTCGGCAGTTTCCTCGTTTTTGTTTGCGAGTTTGCTGCTCAAATTCGTGAGGAAGTACTCGCTTGCATGGTTCGCGGTTTATTTAATTTTGGCGGCGGCGGTTTTGCTTGTCGCGAATTTCTGAATTTAAAAACTTTTCGAAATTGAGAACTTAAAAATTGTTTTGAAATTTAAAACGCGTTGGCTTGAAGCTATCAGAGAGGCTTCGAACCACATCTGCACTTCGTACCTGCTTTGCCTCGCGTCAAATCTCCGTCTCTAAAAAACTTTTTGATAAAAAAACTCCTGCTTCGACATCCCTCTTTTCCGAAAGAGGGAAAAGGATGTTGTTGCGGATTTTGAAAAATAAATTTTAAATCGGGTTGAAAAATTCAAATTTGTTTGAAAATTGGATTTTGGAATTTGGAAATTTAGGAACTCAAAAAGTTTCGCTGACTTTTTTTTTATTCTCTCCTCTCTGTCCAGTCTTCGCTCAATCCAGTAAAATCCTTTCAATGCCAGCAAAAGTTTTTTCTGCAGCCACGATTGGTCTTGATTGTGAAATCATCGAAGTGGAGGCGGATTTGTTTTCCGGTCTCTCGAAATTCTTCGTGGTCGGACTCGGTGACACCGCGGTTCAGGAATCGCGCGAACGGGTTCGTTCCGCTGTCAAAAATTCCGGATTTTCTTTTCACACGCAGCGGATTACCGTGAATCTCGCGCCTGCCGATTTGCCGAAAGCCGGTCCGAGTTTCGATTTTCCGATTGCGGTCGGGATTCTTTCTGCGAGCAGACAAGTGTTCGTTCCCGATTCAGGGGAAACAATTCTCATCGGTGAGCTTGCGCTCGATGGCAAGACGCGACCGGTGGCGGGGATTCTCCCGATCGTGATGCAGGCGAAGCAGCGCGGTTTCAAAAATTTTTTCGTGCCGGCGGCGAATGCGCGCGAGGCGGCGATTATTGAAGACGTGCAAATTTTTCCTGTCGAAAGTCTGCTCGAATTTGTGCGGCATTGTTCCGGCGAATCCAAAATTTCTCCGCTGCCCCCGCTCGACGCGCGGGAAATCGTTGCCGAGGAAGAGTACAAAATTGACCTCGCCCACGTCCGCGGGCAGGAGCACGCGAAACGCGCGCTGACAGTCGCTGCGG
Organism: Patescibacteria group bacterium; assembly: GCA_018817365.1. Classification (GTDB taxonomy): domain Bacteria; phylum Patescibacteriota; class Gracilibacteria; order JAHISY01; family JAHISY01; genus JAHISY01. The sequence goes on from JAHISY010000080.1 coordinate 3,954, forward strand.
CGGGCAGCCACAACCTCCTTTTTTCCGGTCCTCCCGGTTCGGGCAAAACGATGCTCGCGCGGGCATTTCGCACGATTCTCCCAAAAATGAGCTTGACCGAAACTCTCGAGGTAACCAAAATTTATTCCGTCGCCGGGCTGCTGCCGGTGGGCGAGCCGCTCGTGACCACTCGTCCGTTTCGCGCGGTGCACCACACTGCTTCCGCTGTTTCGATTGTCGGAGGGGGGAATAAAATCGGACCGGGCGAAATTTCGCTCGCCCACAAAGGCGTGCTTTTTCTCGACGAGATTGCGGAATTTCCCGCGCAAGTTCTGGAAGTTCTTCGGCAGCCGCTTGAGGACGGTCAAATCACGATTTCTCGCGCGGCAGGGACGGTCAAGTTTCCCGCGCGTTTCACTCTCATCGCCGCGATGAATCCCTGTCCGTGCGGTTTTTCCACTGACTCCGAGCAGACTTGCCGCTGTTCTCCCCGCGAGATTGAACGGTACCAAAAAAAATTGTCCGGACCGCTGCTCGATCGGATTGATCTCCACATCGACGTGCCGCGCGTGAAATTCGAAAAGCTCGACGCGCCGGCAGAGGGGAACGAATCTTCGGCATCGATTCGCTCGAGAGTTCAATCCGCGCGCGATCGGCAGACCGAGCGGTTTCGCGGTTTAAAAATTCACGCCAATTCCGAGATGAGTAGCGAACAAACGAAAAAATTCTGCGAGGTGGACCAAAAAACGAAAGATTTATTACAGCAGGCGGTGAGCCACTTCCAGCTTTCCGCGCGGGCTTACTACCGCATTCTCAAGCTCGCGCGCACGATTGCGGATTTGGCAGGCGAGGAAAAAATCGTCATGAATCATGTCGCCGAAGCTTTGCAATACCGACCAAAAATTGGCTGAATTCAAGTTTTAACCCCCCCTAGATATCTAGAGGGGTTTTCAATATGCCGCGTGATGCGTTGGTTCGATATCTCGGAGAGGCTTCGAACCGTTCCTGCTTCGCCTCGCGTCAAATCTCCGTCTCTGCCGGAGTGGAGTTAACCTGCCACCTAGGTGGCAGGTTAACTGTTTTTTGTATAAGTGCTTCGCCATCCCTCTTTTCTTGCTCTCCGTCTTGTCCTCCGAAGTCGGAACGAAGGAGGAAGCCGAGAGGCGAAAGATGGGTCGAAAGAGGGAAAAGGATGTTGTCGCGAATTTCAAAAGAGAAATGAAAAAGTTTTGCGGATTCCGCGAACGCGGGATGAAGCAAAAGAAGCCGAACTTGCCAACCGACCGCTAAATTTTCGGTTCGAGAGTTTTGAGTTTTTGCTTCACTTCATCATTGTACGGCGAGAGTTCGAGAATCCGCTCGAAAGTTTTTACCGCGGCTTTTAAGTTTTTCCCCGCCTCGTACGCTTCCGCGAGCGCGAAAAGATAATCGAGGTTGCGATGGTCGCGCTTCACCGCATTTTTGAAAGCCTCTGCCGCTGCTCCAAAATCTTTCAGCTTCAAATAAATCTGTCCGAGCGAAAGCCAACGGGAGGCTTTTTGCCCGTCGATGCGAATCGCATTTTCGTATGCTTCCCGGGCGAGCGGGTATTTCCGCTGTCGGTAAAAAGCGAGTCCCAAATTTCCAAAATGGCTGGCTTCTTTCGGCTCAAGTTCGATTAGTTTTTGGAAAATCAGCTCCGCTCTTTTCCACTCCTCGCGGTGAAGGTAAGTGAGACCGAGGAAGTGATTGGCTTTCAGATTGTGTTCGTCGAGCGAGAGAATTTGAATCAAAATCTTCTCTGTTTCTCGCCACTCCTCCCGTGCGAAGTGGGTATCCGATTTTCGCATTAAAACCGAAATTTGCCCGAGGCTCTCTTGAATTTTGCGCGATTTTTCTTCGAGTGAAATCTGCGCGCGCAAAAGATTTTCCGAGCGCGATTCACAGTTGAGCTTCTGCTGCTCTCGCTCGAATTTCCGCTGCATCTGCTTCGCGAGAACATTCAGCCTTTTTCGGCGGAAGAAAATTCCAGTGATTCCGCTGCCAGCTGCGAGAATGAGATACGGTTGGATCAAATTGAAAGTATAAAGTTAGAAGTATAAAGTATAAAGTTTTTAGTATTACTTTTTGGATTCTAAAGTGCTCACATCCTCTGCGGAAAAAATTTCCGCGCCTCCTTTCGTGAGCCAGATTTTCACTTTTTGATTCAAAATATCAAGCGCGATTACTTTGCCCTCGCCCTTTTTGGTTTTCACGATTGAGCCCCACGCAGGCAAGTTTTTCCGCATTTTTTTGTATTCCTCGAGTTCGTATGCGAGGCAGCAAAGCAGTTTCCCGCACGGTCCGGAAAGTTTTTCCGCGCCTTTCATCGCGAGTTCCTGCGCTTTTACCATTTCCATCGTAATGCTCCGAAATTTCGGAATCACTTCGTTGCTGCAGCATTGTTCTCTGCCGCAAATTCCGAAACCGCCGCACGCTTTCGCGCGGTCGCGCGTCCCGAGCTGCGTGAGATGAATCCGTTTTTTCATTACCCCCGCCAGTTTTGGCACTATTTCTTTGAAATCAATCCGCTCATCCGCGGTGAAAAAGAAACTAATTTCTTCTCCGTCGAAAGCAAACCGCGCTTCTAAGATCTGCATCGGCAGCGCGAGTTCCACGATTTTCATACGCGCTTTTTCGAGGGCATCGTCTGCTAGCTTCGCATTTTCCTCGAATTTTTCCGAATCTTTCGCGTTCGCTTTCCGCAAAATTTTCCCATCCAAAATAATTTCATTTGCTGTGAGTTTCTTCCGATCCAAAAAAACCACCTTGCCAATTTGCTTACCGCGATCTTTTTGCTCGAAAATTATCTCATCTCCGAGCGCGAGTTCGAGCTCGTTTCCCCCCGTGGAAACGAGAATGGCATCATCGTAAAGATTTTTGATTCCGATATTCATTGAGAAGGATTTTACGGGAAAGAAAGAGTTTTGGGGAGGGCTGGTGAAATTGCGGAAGAATTATTAAAATAAACGTAATTTTAATTTCACAGAGTTGAATTATCCGCTGGAAAATCCGAGTGTTGATTCTTGCGCGCCGGTGTGCCGACAAATTGAACAAATTGAGCAAAAGGCAAAATCTTTTATTTACAATTATTTAAAACGGCATTGCAAAGAAAAGTTGTTGCGTTTACCCGATGAAGAAACTTGTTTCCAAGAGGGAAATTTGCTCTTTGCTCTTTCTTACGAACCTGAAGCATTTCCAGACAGAATTTTGGTTGATCTGTACGGGGCGCTGATAAAAGAAGAAAATTTGGAAATTTATTTCCTGCCGGATGAGCTTGGTTTGAGCGAGAAAGATTTTCATCTGCTGAAGATGGAGCATTATCAGTCAGAAATTTCATTTTGCGATCTCGAAATAAAACAACTTAGTCCAAAAGGAGACAGTATTTCTGAAATTTCTGAATTAAAAAATCAAATCGAGGAGAGGAGAAATCATTTGAGCAGCCTACTTCTTAAAATTCAAATTTGAAGAAGTAGGCTTTCCACCGCGAGGCGCGGATTCACATTTCCTCCAATCAGCTTGCGAGTGGAGTTTAACTGGCGGATTAATTCTACAAGTTTTTGCGGAGTGTATCTCGAATTCGCGACCGGTTGTTTCGCGCGGGTGAGCATGAAGCTCCGCAAAAAATAAGCCAGAGCTTCCAAAAATTTTTGCACTTCTAGATTATCCGCACTCACTTTTTCTGCGAACGCTAATTTTTCCGCGATGTTTGGTTTCTCGACGAGGTTTTTCAATTTCTCGAAATATTCTTTAAATTCTCGAAAAACCGTGGGATTTTCCGCCAATCTTTGTGCGCGAATCGGTTTTCCCATCGAAAAATTTACCACGCGGTTACGCTCCTCTTCCGTGAGGTTAGGAAATTTCACGCGCAGCATCGCATCGATTGCAGTCGGATTCACATTCCCAAAATTCATCACCCGGCAGCGCGAAACGATCGTCGGCAGAAGAAGTGATTGGTTGCTCGTGGTGAGCAAGAAGGTGGTATTTTGCGGCGGCTCCTCGAGAATTTTCAAGAAAAAATTAGCCGCCTCGCGGTTCATCCGTTCAATGTTGTGAATCACAAAAACTTTCCATCCATCGCTCGTCTGATTCACGCGCGCGAGAACTTCCCGCAAATCGTCGATGCGAATCGTGTCCGTTTTTGCTTTCGGATTTTTCGTGCGGTGAGATTGGTTGAAGTTAGTTTTTTTCGCGAGAAGTTCAAGATCCTCATTCACTCCCTCGATCCACAATTCATCCACGAGAGTGAGATTCTGGTGCGTGTTTGCGCGGATGAGTTTGCAATCGTCACACTCTCCGCACCCCTGATTTCGGCAAATCAAAAGTTGGGCGAAAAATCTAGCAGCCGTGAGTTTCCCCACCTCCATCGGTCCGGAAAAAAGATACGCGTGTGAGATCTTCCTGCTCTCGAAATCATTTTCGAGTTCTGCGAGGCGATTTTCGTTTCCGGTCGTCGGCCAATCGAATTTCAGCATTCAGTTAAAAATAATTGAGAGACGCGATGAATCGCATCTCTATTTTCCCACTCGCACTTTTGCGGCGCGCAAAACTTTTCCATTCAATTCGTACCCTTCCTCCAAGACTTCCAGAATCTTTCCGCTCTCGCCGTTTCCTGTCGCAATCGCTTCGTGTTTCACCGCATCGCATCGGTCTCCCGCTTTCACCTCGATTCGCCGCAGTCCCAAGCTCTCGAGAGTTTGCTCGAGTTGCTTCTCGATTCCCGCGATTCCCTTCACCCACTCGTTTTTCTCCAAATCAGCGGGGAGATGTCCGCCCGCGCGTTTGAAATTATCTAAAACAGGAAGCAATGCGGCGAGCGTGTTTTCATTCGCAAACTTCGCAAATTCGGTTTTTTCGCGCTCCACTTTTTTCCGAAAATTCTCAAGCTCGGCGAGCGTGCGGAGATACTTCTCTTCAAAATCGATTTCATCTTTCGAAGGCTGCTGGTTTTGAGCATCGTCGTTCGCGGGAGGATTGGCGGAGTTCATTGAAATTAGAAAGTAGAAAGTAGAAAGTAGAAAGTAATAAATCGTCGTGATTTTAACTCAAAAAATGTTTTGTTAGAATGACTGCGTGAAACCGAAAATTAAACTGAAACCGTGGGGGCGTGAAATTTGGTTTGCGGACACTCGGAAGTACGCAGGCAAAATTCTCGAAATAAAAAAAGGCGAGCGGCTGAGTCTCCAGTTCCATCGCTGGAAGGAAGAGACGCAACTTCTTTTCGAAGGGAAGGTGCGCGTTACTTTTGGTTCGAACGAAAAAAAATTGCGCACGAAGATTCTCACGCCGGGTGAAGTATTTCATATTCCGCCGAAGATGATTCACCGCGTGGAGGGGCTGGCTCCGCTCTCCAAGATTTTCGAAGTTTCCACGCCTCATCTTCACGACGTGGTGAAACTGTCCGATGATTACAATCGATCGGGTTCAGGGAATGATGAGAAGCTGGACGCGAAGCTGGCGGGGAAGAAAAAAAACTAAAGTTCAGCCCCCGAGTGAACTCGCGTGTCAAAAAATTCACGCTCCACTTTTCAAAGTTCAACATCCAACCGGTCGGGGAAACCTGCCTGCCGGCAGGCAGGTTTGGAAAGCACGAACAATAAGAAATTCAGCAGGCGGGTGGTTAGCAACCTTCCAAAATCAAATTTCCAAAATCCACGCTCTACTTTTTTCTCCCCATCAATGCATTCACCTTATCCACCGCTTCGAAAGGGGTGTGCTCGGATTTTTTCAAATAAAGATCGGCGCCCATCGCCATCGCTTTTTGCGCATCTTTTTCTTGTTCGAGGTTCGAGCTGATCACCACTTTCGTAGGGAGAGAAGTATTGTTTTTTAAAGCTTGCAAAACTTCGTAGCCATTCATCTGCGGCATCATGATGTCCAACAAAATCACATCTGGTTTCCACTCCGCGGCTTTCGTGATCCCATCCATTCCGTTCAAACTCGCTTCCACTTCGTAACCCTTCGCCTCAAAAGCGGTTTGAAACATGTTGCTCAAGTCCTCGTTGTCTTCGATGATGAGAACTTTTGGTTTTCCTTCATTCATGGTAGAGGAGATTAAAGAGAGGGTGAAAGGTGAGTTTTTTTTCGGTTCGCTTCGCACGGGATACTTTTCCACATAGATTTTCTAAGACTTTTTTTATGATTGCAAGCTTGAATTGTGAGCTGAAGAGGCGAGTCGGCGTCCGGTTCTTTTTTGATTTTCGACGGGGTAAGTTCTAGCGGAATCGTGAAAATAAAATTCGAGCCGTGACCGAGCCTACTCTCTACCCATACGCGACCGTTGAGTTTTTCCACGATTCTCTTCACGATTGAGAGACCGAGACCAGTACCCTGATAGCTTTTTTGGAGGTAATTCTGAACCTGGCTGAATCTATCGAAGATCACTTTTTGATTTTTTTTCGCGATGCCGATACCGTTGTCGATTATTTCGAATTTCAAAAATCCCCTCTCATGAGTGAGACGGATAGTGATGCGACCATTTTCAGGCGTGAACTTAAACGCATTTCCAAGCAAATTCAGCGTTACCCGTTTGATTTTATCTTCATCGGTTACAATTTTCGGATTTAAATTTTCAGGATTTTCGAAGTGCAGCTCGATTGATTTCTCCGCGCACTTCACTTTGAAATCTTTCACGATGTTTTTCATCACCGGCAGCAGCTCGGTTTTTACAAAATTAAATTCCATCCGACCAGCTTCAAGTTTGCTAAATTCGAGAATAGAATTGATGAGTGAAAGAATGCTTTCGCTGCCGGAGCGGATTCTTTCCAAGAAATCGCGTTGTTTCATGTTCAACCTTCCAAACTTCTCCGAAATCAAGAAATCGTTGTAGCCTTTGATGATTGTCATTGGAGTCCGCAGGTCGTGGGAAGTCACCGCAAAGAAAGAATCTTTCGCGTGATCAAGCTCTTGAAGTTTCTGGTAAGAACAGCGGAGTTTTTGGGATTTTGCTTTCAATTGCTTTGTTTTGCGCGCTACTTCATCCTGCAAGTCCGCGCTGTAATTCGAAATTTTCAACGAGAGAGAAATGTGAGCCGCCGCTGCTTTGAGAATCTGCAATTCTTTATGAGCGTAAGTTTTTTGGCGCGGTTTGTGACCGAGGAAGAAAAAACCCACGAGTTTTTCATTTTCCCCCCAAAGCGGAAAGCAAAACATTCCCAATTTCTGGATTTTATCGAGTTCTTTTTCTTTTCCTTCCGGTAAAAATTCTTGCAACGGGAGATAGTCCCCGTCAGATTTCTGGAAGTAGTCTGAAAGCGGCGCAAAAAGTTTGGCATTCCTCGGATTCAAAAGTACCACCTCCGCCGCGCTGATTTTCAATTTTTCGATGAAAATTGTGCGAACAGAATCCAGCAGTTCCGGTAAGTTCGCAAAAAAAAGCCTTTTTTTGTAAAAGTCTCCCACCGCTTTTGTGATGTCATCAATGTGTTTCATTCCAAATAGGCGGTAAAAAAATCGCGAATTGAGAAAGTTCGAAAGCGAAAAATAGGTTGCGAGCGAAATAATCGGGAAAAGCATTAAAACTGAAAGCTGTTCTCGACGAAAGAAAACCACGTAGGAAATTCCGAGACCCAATCCGAGCGAGATGAGGAGCGCCAAAATCTTTTTCGCAATTCCCAGCAGACTCAACTGCACGTCGAGGTAGCGGTAGCGGAGAATCGCGTACGCAAAAGCGGCAATTTGACCAGCGAGCAGGATATTGAAACAAATCGGAACCGAGAGGTTGTAAGCCGGGAGAAAGTTAATCACGAGGGCGGAAAAGCTCACCACCTCGCCGAGATAAATATATTTAATTTGCTGCTTTTTGATGCCTTCATTTTTTTTGTAAAAAGTTCCGAGAAGATGAAAAGCGCGCGCGAAATAAGCCAGCCAGATTACAATCCAAAGATGGTAAAGCACACCCGGCTCCACCCAAAATATGAATCCATTTTTTGCGCCAACCCCTTCGATAAAAAATCTTGTTCCAATCAGCGGGAGCAAGAGTGCGCTAAAAATATACCCCCCACGGATCAACAACTTATTTTTTCGCGTGATTCCGAGAACCGCGCACACGAAGTGAAAATTCGCAATCGCGAGGAAAAAAGCTCCCACGTGGAGAATTCGAAAAGAGAGGAGAGAGAGTTCAGAATTATTCGTGGCGAGCGGCCAAAAACTTCCAAAAGCCCAAAAAGCGAGCGCGAAGCAGAAAATCGCAAAAGTTTGGTGGATGAGGTGATTCCGCTTTCTGAAGTAAATGATTGTTCCGACTGTGAGCGCAACGATTCCGTTGATGAGCGCGGAGATAAAAAGGAAAAGATTCATTTGTTTTTATTTTTAAATTCGAGCTTTCTCAGTTGTGAGCTGGGTTATTTTAGCAGAAATAGGGAGTAAAAGCAAGCTGCACACACCTCCAATTTTTTAAAACTGCCTGCCAACAGGCTTCTGCTTCATCTCTTCAAATCTCCGTCTCTGCAGGGGTGGAGTTAACCTGCCACCTAGGTGGCAGGTTAACTGTTTTTCACGCGAGTGCTTCGCCATTTCAAATCTCCGTCTCTATTATCCACATCCAATTTTTTTAATTCCTGCTTCGCCTTCCCTCTTTAAAAAGAGGGAAAAGACAGTTGTCTTTTTTTGCAAAAAATAAATTCTCCTTTTCGAGCGAGCGGACCTGCCTGCCGCTGGCAGGGCGAGCCGAAAAGAAAGCCCCTCTTTCGGAAAAGAGG